>NZ_KV818440.1:0-41938 GCF_001814945.1 Corynebacterium sp. HMSC066C02
CGCCACAGCCTCGGCACCCTCACACTGATTGAGTCTTATACATCCAAAGTCAAAAAGACCCTGGATGCCTGGAACTTAAGAATCAAACTCGCTGCCACACCCGCACACCGCATCCCACATGTTGCCGCCGCACGGCTTAAAGAACTGCGTGCTAAAAGAACCGCCAAACCAGGCGTACGCATCACCTACCGGGAACAAGGCCCCAACACGCTCTCCATTACCGATGACGCCACCACGATTGCCAACATGCGCGCCGTCTTAGAATCCACCAACACCACCGACCTTCTTCAAGCCGCCAATGACATCTTCTTCAAAGAAAGCACTGGATCCACACCCGCGGTGCGCACCCAAGTCATCATCACCCTGAATGAGCTCGACCAAATCATCAACGGCGACGGGGACGAAATCCAGCTCAACCTGACTAACGGCGCGCGCATGACAGGCGCAGAGTTTCTCACCCACAAGTTTGCCGAAATAGGCTACGCCACCATCGTCCACCCTCTCGACGGGCCCATCAACACCTGGCGCTTAGAGCGTGGGGCAAACCTCAACCAACGCCTTAGCCTGCACGCCGAATTCCACACCTGCTCAAGACCAGGGTGTAACAAGCCAGCGGATTACTGCCAGGTCCATCACCTCATCCCGTGGCAGGCAGGTGGCTACACCAACATTAAGAACTTAACTTTCCTGTGCGCTTATCACAACGGCATCAACGACGATGACCCTTCAAGGCCTACCGGACGTGGCTACATGTACCGACTCAACACCGGGGTCAGCTTCATCCCACCCTGGGGTGCACCGATAACGCAATGCCGGAATACCAAGAAGCACTAGCCAGACTCAACACCGAAAAAGCAGGACAGCCACCAAAGGAACCACGCGACAGCAGTTAACCCCAGCCACCACACACAGCAACAACTGAAAGGAAACGGCTTACCACCAGCGACAACACCGCTACCCGCCAACCGAGGGAAGGTTCGCGGGCACACCGGCGATCCTTCAGATACCACCCACAAACCACAACAAGGCACGCGGGGGTCCCTGACCACGGCTAATGCGCCACAACATGCAGCGGGGTGTACCGGGACTCTTAAGCCCTTAAAGGAGAAACCCGCCACCCAGATGCAACGGCAGTGACAGTAAGGCCGGGTTTAAGCCCTTAAAGAACGAGACCCGCCAACCGAAAGATTAACGGGATACCCGTGGTGTGTGACAACAAGTCGACCGTGCGATGCCCCACCGCAGCGAAACACTTTCAAGCTAGTTCTCGAAAGCAATTGACCTGAAGCAGGGGCGGCCGAGAACTTTACTGCCCGCTATCCCGGCTATCCACACCGCCTGCGGATGACAGATGCGCGCTCGCGGGCTGTGCAGCCGGCGGATGGATGGGACGTGCGGCGCTAAAAGCTAGGCATCCACCGGCGGGCCTCCCGGAGTCAGCTCAAGGATGCCCGCACCCACAAGATAGGTCGCTAGATCATTCAAATCAGCTTCCTCCCCGTTGTCGTCATAACCATCCATGACGTACTCAATGACCGCGTCGCCATCCTCGAGAACTTCCGCAATCACGTACTCCTCTGCCTCCCCAAAGGCGGCAATCTGCGAGCCACGGGCCGAAGTAAAGTCCTCAACGGAATCGCTTAGCCCAACGCTTTCTGTATCGCGAATCGCATCCGCGTTCTCTGTGTACTGAGCCACGAACTCCCTGTCCGGGCCATAAATACAAGAGATCGTCGGAACCCACTGCACGTCCAAGCCCAGATAGTCCGACTGCCCAAAGAAAGACGTGTCCTCATAGCACTCGTCCGAAAGCCCAATAAGCGGTTCGGGCACCGGAGCAGATACCTCGGAGGCTCGGATACTGTCGACATCATCAGCGTCGTATGTACTATTCCAATACGTGTCATCAGAAGCCGCGACGTTTCGTGGTGCTTCGTCGAAGTCGGCTGCGACATCCTTGAAGAAGGAAACCGCAGCAAAGATTGCGACGGCTGCGATAATAGCGAGTACAAGGATTACTGCCAGTACAATCCACAGCACCTTCTTCGAGCTCGACTTCTTTTCCGGCGGCTGCGGCATTGCCGGTCCGCTGGCGTTAGGCCCTTGATTCTGATTGTTAAATCCAGGTGCTGCTTGGTTGTGCGCTGGGTGGCCTTGCTGTGGGTTCTGTCCAAATCCACCGGGCGGTTGTTGCGGGTTAGCGAAAGGGTTCGTCATGCCGATCAATCTAACAGAGAACCACGTCACAATATTGTGAAAAATGCAGGATGCGAGGCCCGTTCCCCGTCATAGCTTTTCGATCTGACGGTGCAGCGCATTAGACTGCCATCCGATGAGTACTTTCGCCGATCTCGGCCTCCCCCGCGATGTTGTCCGTGTTCTAGATAAGCAGGGCATCACGACCCCCTTCCCTATCCAAGAAGCCGCGATCCCCGACACCCTCTCCGGCAAGGACGTCCTCGGCCGCGGCCCCACCGGTTCGGGGAAAACCTTTACGTTCGGTCTTCCTATGTTGTCCCGGCTGGCAAAATCTGGTGTTTCCCGCCCCGCGCACCCACGTGGGCTCGTTCTGGCACCAACACGCGAGTTGGCAACCCAGATCCAGCAGCGCCTGGAAGAACCAGCAGCTGCCCTCGGCCTGCGTGTGCTTGCGGTAGTCGGAGGCGTCAACATCAACAACCACATTCGCTCACTCGCGCGCCCGGTCGACCTGCTCGTTGCTACACCGGGGCGAGCACAGGATCTGATCGACCAGGGCAAGCTTTTCTTCGACCACGTCGCTATCACTGCGCTCGACGAGGCCGACCAGATGGCGGACATGGGATTTCTTCCCCAAGTGCGCAAACTACTTAAGCTCACCCCACCAGACGGCCAACGCCTACTCTTCTCCGCCACCCTCGACGGTGAAGTCAACAAGCTGGTCCAGCAGTTCATGCACGAGCCCGTAACTCACTCCACCGCGCCTGTCGAGGCCGCCGTGGACACGATGGAGCACCACCTGATATACATCGGCACGCGTGAGGCGCGCAACGACGTCGTCCTGCGCCTAGGTGCACGCAAAGGCAAGACCATCATGTTCATGCGCACTAAGCACGGCGTCGACAGGCAGGCCAAAAAACTCCGCAGAGTCGGTATCAATGCGCTGCCCCTCCACGGCGATAAGGGCCAGGGCTCACGGACAAAGGCTATAGAGGGCTTCGCCGACGGCAGCGTTCCTGTGCTCGTCGCCACCGACATCGCCGCGCGGGGAATCGACATCGCGGACGTTTCCCTCGTCGTCCACGTTGACCCGCCCGCGGAACACAAGGCCTACCTGCACCGTTCCGGCCGCACGGCGCGCGGTGGAGATTCAGGCACCGTTGTCACGCTCGTCACTGATGAACAGCGCGACGAGGTGGCTAAACTCATCGCGAAAGCTGGGGTCAAACACACCGACCTCGACATCAGCGACCGCGCCAACCCCGCCAGCAGTCCTGAGCTTGCCCAGATGACCGGTGCACGCAAGCCAAAGGGCGAACCACTCGGCCCACCACACCAGCAACCATCTAAGAAGCAGGCATCGCGTCAGCGGGCGGGCAGCCAAGGCCAGCGCCACCGTAACTCGCGCCGCCGACGGGGCAACGCAGGTCAACGATGATTCTGCAGACCACAGACTGGCAAGCTCGAATGCGCAAGCATGAGGAATCAGCAGATGAGTTCCTCAAGCGCTTTCGGCACCCTGGTTCCTACCACCCTGTCTACGACTTTCTCTTCGAGTACTACCCTGTTCGCCCTTCGCATCTGCGGCGTTGGCACCCAGGGGTAGGCATCACCCTGGCAGGGGATGCTCCACACAGCGACTGGCGCTACTACCACCGCACTGCTGAGGGAATTGCGGTAGACACCGAGGCCTTCCTCGAGCGCCGCGGCGGTACCGTGCGCTACATCCTTGACCTACTGGAAAAGACCACACGCAACCCCACCCAATTTGATTGTTTTGGGCTGCATGAATGGGCCATGGTCTACCACACTGATGCTCCTCGCCATGACCTGCCGTTGCGGTTAGGGGCGGAGGGGACGAATGAGGTCGTCGACAAGCACCGCATCAAGTGCACCCATTACGATGCCTTCCGTTTCTTTACGGAGCCCGCGCGTCCGCTCAATCTCACGGTGCTCAACCGCGAAGACCAGCCGGAAAACGACCAAGCAGGGTGCGTCCATGTGAGCATGGATCTCTATAAGTGGGCGTGGAAATTGGGGCCGCTGGTGCCGGGTGAGTTGTTTCTTGACACCTTCCGTCTGGCCGTCGCCGCACGCACGCTCGATATGGAGGCCTCTCCCTACGATTGTCGAGAATGGGGCTTTGGTGTCGTTCCTATCGAAACGCCCGAGGGAAAGTCGGAGTACGTGCGACGCCAACGCGCGCTTGCCGACGCCTCCGAGCCACTCCGCGCGCGGCTTGTCTCCCAAATTAGAGCAGCGCTGAGCGCTACAATGAGAGACCATTGATGTGACCCGTCGGGACGCATTGCGCGGCCCCGAGACCTCAGCGCGGAAGGAAAAAGATGGCTCGGCACTCGGATGGAAAAAATAACTACGCATTTGCACCGTGGGTCATCATCGTGGCCGTCCTGGCGGTGTTGGCGCTGGCCATCGGCGGTTTCTTCCTTTTCCGAGAGGGAGATTCCTCAAAATCTGAAACAGAGGCTGCGGACACAACCGCTGCGACTTCCACTGAGGAAGCCCCCACCAGCGCTGCTGCCAAGACTCCGGAATCCGCAACGTCTTCAGAATCAGAGCAGCCTTCTTCGGCCGCGCCCAGCGCGGAAGACAAGGCCCCTGAAGATGTCGCGCCAAATACGCTGTTCCTGCTCGATACATCCGACAGCCTTGCGCCGTACTTCGATGCTGTCACTCAGGGCGTGGCGGAGGCGGCAACGGCGGTCGGCGCGAAGGGAAGCCAAGTGGCTCTCTGGAACTATTCCTCCCCCATTTCCGCAACAGCCATCGTGGGCTTCCGTCAAAATGTTGCTTACGGCGACGCCGAGAACGTCGCCTTTGCCGTGGGGCAGTTCGGCACCGGCGGTGTACCACAAACACGCAGCGCCGTCGTTGCGGCACTCGATAACGCCACGGATCAAACAGCTGGTAGTGGCGAAAACACTCGCGTCGTGCTGATTACCACTGGGACCCAACAGGATATGGATGACGCAAGCTTTGCGGAGGCAGCCAAGAACGCTCGCGGTGAAGGCGTTAGTTTGAGTGTGGTCCATATCGGTGATGGCGAAAAGGACACAGAGTTGGAAAAACTCGCAGACGATTATTCCACTGTCTCGAATCCTTCCAATGCACAAGAAAGCATCGCGAGCGCCGCTGGGGCGTAATAATTTGGGTACGCACCTGGAGGATGCGCGGCCTTGCTTGAAGCGACGGTGTGCGGGCACGTAAAACCGTCATGTGGGTGCAGGGCTGCAGAGAAGAAAAGCCGCCGCATCCTCAACAGCACTGACGTGAGCTGCAGTGCGCAGGAGGAGGAGCGGCGGCGGCTTCCTGTGGTAGGCGTTTTAGGAGGTCTTGCGCTTGCGGCGAGCGGCCAGCTCGTCGAGGCCAATGACAACGTCGATGTCTTCTTCCTCTACAACACGCTCGGCTGGGAAGGAAGTAATGGTACCAGAGAGTTCCTTGAGAATACCCGGCACAGCGATGCCGAACACGCCTTGGCCGCCGGCCAGCAGGTCGATAACTTCGTCGTTAGACCGGCACTCGTAGACCGTGGTGCCGTCCGACACCAAGGTGAGCTCAGCAAGATCGTTGACACCACGGTCGCGCAAAGACTCCACGGCGAGGCGGATGTTCTGGAGGGAGATTCCGGTATCCAGAAGGCGCTTGACAATCTTCAGGACCAGCACGTCTTTAAAGGAGTACAAGCGCTGGGAACCGGAACCGCGGGCAGTACGGATCGAGGGCTTAACCAAGTCGGTGCGCGCCCAGTAGTCCAGCTGGCGATAGGTGATTCCAGCTACCTGACACGCGATGGGAACGCGGTAGCCCAGCTCCTCATCAGGCCCTACATCGAAGAGAGATTCCTGAACGTAGGTGTTGGCGGCAATCTCGTCGAGCGGCAGGGCGCTGGACTCAGTACGATTATTCTTACTGCTCACGTAATTACTCCAGTGATACTTGAGGGGAGTTCTATTTTTCTATTAAAGGACACGTCAGCGACGGCGTCAAGGGTCGTCATCGGTGAACCTCTAGTAAAACTTTAGACTTTTTGATTCACTTTGTCATCATTAGTCACACGCGTGTCATTAAAAAATTTCAGTGACAGCACGAGAAAAGCGGCGCCCGTAAGGGCGCCGCTCTGTCCATCAAAGGTCGGTTTAGAACATAAGTCCGCTATTGAACCACGCGGAACCTAGGCTCCTCACAGTGAAGGAGTTAGTCCTCCCCTTCCTCTCCTCCGAGCAAGTCCTCCTCCGATATGCCAGAATCACGCATCATCTGCTCGAAGCCATCATCTTCCTGCGTTTTCTGCTGAGCAGCTCGCTCTTGAAAGTCGCGCATGCGCTTCTCTGGAAAGGTTTCCGGGGATTCCGCCTCGCGCTCTAGGTCGTAATACTCTTTAAGGTCCTCGTCGCTAATGTAGATGGCCACCTCGTCGAGCACATCCTTTTCAAAATGGATGGGTAGCCCATAGTGGTCTGCCAGGACGAGTGCATCGGACAGACGGGCATCATGCTCTTCGCCGGTTCCGTCCACAAGATCAACCATGAAAACGCCTTTGCGGTACTCGGAGACGCAGATGTGCTCGATGCCATCGAGCTGGTCCGCGAAGGCGATGAGCAGCTCGTAGGTACTTGGCCGCGCGTTGAAATGGCGCTCGAGGACTTGCAGCACGCGCGCCCCATCAATCGGTGAGACCCACACTGGCACGTGCCGGTCCGCCTCTTCCCAGTAGAAAAGAGCGCACAGATTGTTTTCGGGTCCGACGGGATGGATTCCTAAAAATTTCAGTACTTCAGTAGTCATGGGACCCACTTTTACACACTTTTCTTGCACATGGTTCTCGGGCCAGCTAGGCAGCGAAAAGATACTCGGAGTGGCACAAGAAGGCGACACGAAGCATGGGTTAGGCCACATTCCATCGCGAGCCAGGCATCAGGTTTTATGGCCGGAATTCGTCGCGAAGCTCGGTCTTGACCAACGTCCCGTGGAGCGATAAAACCAGGGCCGCCATCTGCTGTGACAGTTCCTCCGCCTGTTGCGGGGCGGTATCAGACTTCGAATGCGCGACCGGCGTTGCCACCTGCGAAATCATGTCCGCCTGGCGTCGGGCAGCATTGCGCAGCGATTTCAACTGCCGAGCCTCGAGCCCAAAGGACTCCAGCGCCACGGCCGCGGAGACAATGGACACGTCATCCGTGTCGAAGAAGCCCGCCGGATCCGGCTTGATCAGGCCCACCGAGACCAGTTTCGCGATGTTTTCCTGCGTTGTTCCGGCTTGGTCGGCCACGTCGGCGTCGGTAAGCCGGGTAACTACCGGCGCACGTAGCTGCTCAGCGCTGATAAGGGCCTCAGCCTGGGAGGAGACAATAGCGGTCACCTGCCCCGAGTCCATCGCATCCAGTTGTTCCCGAATGACCTTGAGCGGCGTGTAGTGATCACGCTGCGCAGTCAGAATGTAGCGCAGGCGGTCCAAGTCTTTTTGGTAATAGCGACGGTAGCCCTTTGCGGTGCGCTCCGGAGTAATCAGCCCCTCAGACTCCAAGAAGCGAATCTTCGACACCGTCACGTCCGGAAATTGCTTCTGAACGTGCTTCAGCGTTACGCCAATAGACATGGGCTTCTGCTTAGCAGGCTTGGTCTTCTTGGCCACGGAAGACGCTGCTGCGGCAGCGGCGGTGGACTTCTGCGCACTCACGATAGGACTACTACTGCTTTCTACACGGTTTCACTTGGACACAGCGGGAACGTGGGCAGGGTGCGAAATAAACCTACTCCCCTCGCACCCGTTAGTTCCTGCTAACTAGAACTGCTTTATTGAGGGGCAATAAAAACCAGGCGGAACTTACCGATCTGGATTTCATCGCCTACTTCCAGCACCTGCGCATTGCGCGGCTCACGGTTGACGTAAGTGCCGTTGAGCGATCCGACATCGACAACCTCAAATTGGCCGTCTTTGGAGCGGAACTCGGCATGGCGGCGGGACACCGTGACATCATCAAGGAAGATGTCTGCTTCTGGGTGGCGTCCGGCGGTAGTGGTCGGCTGATCCAGCAGGAAGCGTGCGCCAGCGTTGGGACCGCGCTTTACGACGAGCAGCGCCTGGCCCTCTGCCAGGTTCTCAGCGCCGGCAACGGAGGCGTCAGAACCCGCCGCGGTGCCGTTTTCCATCTCCTTGAGAAGATCAGCGCGGAAGACAGAAGTAGTCTCTGCCTGCGGTTCCGGCGTTCCGGTATTCTCGGTCATTTTTACCTCCGAAGGGTCGGATCGATGTTGACTCATTCCATATTAGCGACTCCGCTGTCCGCGCGAGTCACCTCTGGCGCATTTACATTAGCGGAAAATGTTTCCTATGCCCTTGAGCACGGAATTTCCGCCCCCAGATAGTGGGTTATCAGAGACCATATAAGTCCACGTGGCGCTCGGTCGAGACAGCCCATGATCCTCGAGGTGGGCACCCTCAGAATCAATAAGCACAGTCTTAAAAGTATCTAGAGCATCATCAACTGCCCGCTGCGCCAAGTCCTTAAATTCACGCACCGCGATGCGGTGGTATTCGTCGATGGGCGTCTCGCGGGCGATGGCGCGCAAGTGGATGGATTCACGAACGTCATCCATCAGCTCTAGGTGGTCGGCCCACGCCAAATCTAGGTGGTACAGCATAATCTCGCGGGCAGCCCGCTCACGAGCTTCCGCGGGGACGTCGCCAAGCTCGGCTGCGCGTTCGGGCGCCCGTTCAGCCAACTCCTGCCAGGCTTGATCAGTGTCGAGCAACTTGGCACGGCGCTCATCGATAATGATGCGTTGGTCCGCGAGTAGCTGGTTGTACTTCCAGGTTTGCGCGTGAATCTCCAGCAATTGCCCTTCCGTCACGCGTTGGCAGTGTGCAATGAAGTCCCGGACGCGCTTGGAATCGATGAGCCCATCGGCATCGGGGCGCGCGGACAAGGATTCATCTTCCCCGCCCTGTTTGACCACGTCATCCTCCAAGGAAACGAAAAAGAGCGACATGCCCGGATCTCCTTGGCGGCCTGCACGCCCGCGCAACTGGTTATCCAAACGGGAGGAGCGGTGCCGCGAGGTGCCGAGCACTGCCAAACCGCCCTTTTCAACAACGACTTCACGGTCAGACTCATCCGCGCCGCCCAGCTTGATATCGGTGCCGCGGCCCGCCATCTGGGTAGACACAGTCACTCGCCCCACGTCGCCTGCTTCCGCAACGATGCGCGCCTCGTCCTCATCATTTTTTGCGTTGAGGACGTTGACCGTAATCCCCTGTTCACGTAGGGCTTCGGCGAGGTCTTCTGATTCAGCAACATCGTGGGTACCCACGAGTACCGGCTGGCCAGTGCTATTGATTGCCACGATTTCATTGACGATGGCACGGGATTTTTCATCCACGGAGGCATAAATGCGGTCAGGTTCGTCGAAGCGCTGCAGTTCCTTGTTACGGTCGATGACCGAGACGTGCAGGTCATAGAACTGACGCAGTTGGTCTGTTGCCTCCACTGCGGTTCCGGTCATGCCGCACACTAGCGGATAGCGCCGCATGAGCTCCTGGAGCGTAATGGTGTCGAGGATGCGCCCTCCTTCTGACACCTCTAGGCCTTCCTTGGCCTCCACCGCGGCCTGGAGGCCATCCGGCCAGCGCTGCAGTTCCGCTACGCGGCCGCGGGAGGCGTCGATAAGCTGCAATTTTCCGTCCGTGATGATGTAGTGAATATCGCGGATAAGCAGTGCCTTAGCGTGCAGCGCTAAGTTAACTTTGACCAGCACGGAGCCGATGTTCTCCTCCGAGTAGAGCGAGTCGAGTCCCAATTCGTGCTCCACACGTGCCGCGCCCTCCTCGGTGAGCGCTACCGTGCGCCCATCCTCCGCAATAACGTAGTCCTGCTCCTCTCGCAGCCGGGAAACCACGTTGGTGATGTGGCCCGTAGATTCCTCACCGGGGCGATTTCCGGCGAGGACGAGGGGGACGAGGGCTTCGTCGACAAGCACAGAATCCGCTTCATCCACCAACGCCACATCCGCGCGCGCTTGCACCGTTTGCTCGCGGGACGTGATCTGGTTATCCCGTAGCACATCGAAACCGAGCTCATTGACTGGTGCATAGATGATGTCGGATAAGTAAGCCGCGCGGCGTTCTTCCGGGCCGAGCTTCTCCGTTACCGGGGCCACCGTGAGTCCAAAGAACTCCACGAGCGGGCGCATCCATTCAGCGTCGCGCGCTGCTAGATAATTGTTCACTGTCACCAGGTGCACGCGCTTGCCGGTCAGCGCAAAACCCGTCGCGGCCATGGCTCCCACCAGCGTCTTTCCCTCACCAGTGGCCATCTGGATAACGTCGCCTTCAAGAAGACGCAGCACAGCTTGGGACTGGACAGTAAAGGGACGCATGCCAAGCTTGCGTTCGCTGGCCACGGCTAGGGCTGCGAGGAAGCGGGATTTATCCGCGATCTTGCCGTCCTTCACGCACTCCCGTGCGGTGGCGGCAACCTCTGCATCCGACAGGTTCGCGATATCCTCTACCGCGGAATCTGCGGCCGTCACAACGGCTTTCGACTTCTTGTTGTTGCGTTCGGACTGCGCGCCCATTGCCTTCCAGAACCAATCGAATGCGCCCATGAGCACTCCTCCATCCTTGTGCGTCATACAGGTCTTCTATCGACTCTAGTCAACCCCGGTTCGCAGGCGTGCGTTCGCCCTTATATCCTTATGGTCATGCAATCCGTGAACGTGTCGCTCCCCTCCAGCACCGGTACCACGATGGCCGGAACCATCGACTTCCCTGACTCCCCTCCGCAAGCCTTCGCCATCTTCGCGCACTGCTTTGCCGGCTCGCGCCATACCCCGGGCGCTGCCCGCGTGAGCAAACAGCTGACTAACTTTGGCATCGCTACCCTGCGCTTTGATTTTCCTGGCCTAGGCCAATCCGAAGGAAATTTTGCGGACACATGTTTCAGCCAGAATGTTGCCGATATCCAGGCCGCCGCTGACTGGCTAGCACAGAACTATTCCGCACCGCAGCTACTCATGGGCCATTCACTGGGCGGGGCTGCCGCTCTGGCCGCGGCCAACAACATTCGCTCCCTCAAGGCCGTGGCCACCATCGGCGCCCCCTTCGATCCTGCACACTCCGTGCTGCACTACGCCGACAAGATCGGCGAGGTCGACGCCAACGGTGAAGTCGAGGTCACCCTTGGAGGCCGGGCGCTGACCATTTCGCGTCTCTTCCTCGAAGACCTTGCTGAGACCAACCCGGAGGACTATCTTCCGCGTCTGCGCAAGCCCCTCATGGTGCTGCATTCCCCCATTGATCAAACGGTGGGCATTGATAACGCGCAAAATATTTTCCGGACCACGCGTTATCCCAAGTCCCTCGTCGCCTTGGATAAGGCCGATCACCTGGTGACTAAGCAGGGCGCGGCAGCCCGTGCCGCCGACCTCATCGGGGCGTGGGCGGAGCAGTTCATTGTTCCGGAGAGCATTCCCACCCCAGTTGCTGAGGACTCAGCGCTTGCAATCCCGGCAGTTGGAACCAGGATGGGCGTCGTCGTGCGCCACAATGACCGATCGGTGAGCGCTGACCGCACGAAAAAGAACGGCGGCAAAGGCCAAGGTTTCACCGCGGAAGGCCTTCTTATGTCCGCTGTGGCTGCGGCAAGCACTCAGGCCATCAAAGAAGCGGGCAAGGCGCAGAAAATGGACGCGAAGGTGCTCGAAGCGGTATCTGTCAGGGTTAGCCAAGAATCCGAATCTCGTTTCACACGTATGGTGACGCTTCCTGGCTCTCTGAGTGCCGATCAACAACGCGCGCTTGCCGACGCCGCCGCTTCCACCACCATCGACTCCCTCCTCGCTGTGGACATCGCCACCGCCGTGGCAACCACTGCAGAATAAGCCGCCCATGGTTGTTCTTAACCCACTTGATCCTGGCGCCCGCTGCCCCTGCGGTACCGGCCTAAGCTTCGGCGAGTGCTGCTCGCGCTACCATACCGGCACACCCGCCCCCTCAGCGGAGGCCCTGATGCGCTCGCGTTTCAGCGCTTTCGTCACCGGCGACGAGGATTATTTGCTGCGCACCTGGGACCCCGAAACCCGCCCGGAGCGCCTCGACCTCGCCGAAACCGGCATTCGCTTTTATCGCCTCGACATTATCGACACCGTCGCGGGCGGCCCCTTGGACCAGACCGGCATCGTTGAATTCGAGGCTTTCTATAAGGGAGCTGCCAAGGGCTCTCAACGGGAGCGCTCCTCTTTTCGCCGCCAAGGCGGGCAGTGGGTCTATTCCACCGGAGAGTTTTAGAGCCTTTAAAACAGAGGTTGAGCTGGGATTTGTCGAAGCGAATACCGCTGGTGTAATCTGTAGCAGTTGCACGAAATAGTGCGACGGCGGACTATGGCGCAGTTTGGTAGCGCACTACACTGGGGGTGTAGGGGTCGCAGGTTCAAATCCTGTTAGTCCGACAGTATTACGGCTGGTCAGAGCGATTCTGGCCAGCCTTTTCTCACGTTTTCCTTTCCCATCCCGAGATGGACTAGCGGGCTAGTCCACCGTAACTCAGAACTTCAAAGTGCCTAATGTGTCGTCGCCAAGCAGCGCTGCCCCTATGTTTCTCCCCCTCATGGGCTAAAGAGCGTTTCTAACTAGGGCTATAACCTGGGTTGAGGCACTATTACAATTCATGGAATTGTTGTTGACCTACCTCGCTGTGGTGTTTGGTTGCGGCCTCATCGCGTGGGCAGTGCGCCTGCCTCCACTTATTGGATTTCTCGCCGCTGGCTTTGCGCTCAACGCCGGCGGAGTCGAGCATGTCGAAGCATTAAATCTATTCGCGGACATTGGCGTTACTCTCATGCTTTTCGCAATCGGGTTACGCCTCGATCTCAGGGCCTTAACTGATAAAGCTGTGTGGCTGACAGCCAGCGCACATGTACTCGTGATGACTCTGCTCGGAGCGGGCTTCATTACAGCACTCGGGGCTCTTGGTGTATTTGGACCTACGAGCTTTTCGGTAGCTGTCAACATCGCCCTGGTACTGAGCTTCTCAAGCACCATCGTGGTCTTAAAAATCCTGCAGGACCGCGGCGATGAACAAGCCCTGTACGGAAATATCTGTATTGGCGTACTCATTATGCAGGACATCATCGCTGTTGCCTTCATGAGCATTCTCCGCGGGGAGCCGCCCAGCTTGACTGCCCTCTTGCTTGTACTCATCGTGCCGCTACTGGCATTGACAACGCGCCGCTGGTACAAGCTCGGCCACGGTGAGCTGGGCGCACTATTCGGCATCGTGATGGCCCTTCTGCCTGGTTATGCTCTTTTCGAATGGGTCGGACTCTCGGGCAGTCTGGGTGCTCTCATCATGGGCGTGGTTCTCTCTCGCTCCCCTGGGGCGGAACAACTCAGCCATTCACTGTTCACACTCAAAGAATTGCTGCTGGTTGGCTTCTTCGTCAACATCGGCTTCCTGGGCCTCCCGACGTGGCAGCACCTCCTTGACGCCAGCCTGCTCCTAATGCTTTTGCCTGTCCAGGGAATCGCCTACTGGGCTATCCTGTGGACTCTAGGGCTGCGCAACCGTACTTCCGTCCTCGCGTCTTTGCTCCTGGCCAATTATTCCGAATTCGCGTTAATCATTGCTGCCCTCGGGGTGGAAGACGGCTGGCTGAATCAGCGCTGGCTACTTTCATTGGTTCTCGCAGTGTCCTTGAGCTTCGTCATCTCCGCCATTTTCAACCCACAGAGCGTCTCGCGGGCCACGCACGTGGCCAAACGCTTACCTACGCGCCCACCGCACAAGATTCACCCGGAAGATCGTCCGATCGAGCTGGGGGATGCCCATGCTTTGGTCCTTGGGGTCGGCCGCCTAGGACTTTCCTGTTACAAGGAGCTCACAGAGGTCTATGGCGCGAAAGTCTTAGGCGTGGAGCATGATCCAGCCCGGGTGCGCCACCTCCAAGAGCGCGGCTTCAATGTCGTGGAAGGCGATGCCACCGATGTCGACTTCTGGGAGCGTGTCAAGGACAGTCACCACATTGACATGATCATGCTTGCTATGCCCGCCCAGCACGCGAACGTCGACGCAGTCAAGGAGATCTTCGCCTCCGATATCAACCCCGAGGAATGCACCATTAGCTCGGTGGCAATGTACCGCGAGGACGTAGAAGACCTCGAGGAACTCGGGCTTAACGTCGTGGTGCATCTGCAGGACGGTGCAGGCGAATCACTGGCCGAACGGACCTTCACCGAAAACCAGATGCGGCGCCTGCGCCTGGCTGGTGAGCTCTAGGTCTACGACGGCATCGGAGCGGCGTCTTCCCACCCCGGCGGGCTTTCTCCTCCTCCGGCCACACAAATGCACCTAGAAACTACGCATATCTCACCCGCCACAAAGTAACTTCACACGGAAGAACTAAGAAGAAAAATCTCCGCTTCCCCTTAAGGAAGTGGAGATTAGCCGTGATAAGCGTTGCGGCCAACTAGGAACGCTGCACCGTCACGAGAGTGAAACTAGTTTGCCATACCGCTAAGGCTTCGCATGATACCGCCAAATTCGATATCCATATACTGCGTGAGGACTTCAAAAATGAAGTCCGAGTCATAACCACGCAATGGACCCTTTGTGCTCAACATGGAAAGACCATGAGCACCCGCCCATACCGAAATAACTAGGGTGAAAAGCACCCACGGGGTGCGTGGTCCATCAACCTCATCGATAACCTCGCGCACAAGAGACATAATGAAGCCAAAAGCTCGTCCAAACTCGCTAAAGTCGCGCTCGAGCTCGACCGCTTTGTTTGCATTCGGGAGGAAATTATCTTCGAATGACATGGGGACGATTGGCCCAGATGCAATCTTGATCAGCGTATCGAAACCTTGTGGGTCATACAGGGCATGTGAGACATACCCATAACCTGTGGCCTTAATCTTGGATACGGCACTAGCATCTTCAGGCAATGCAGCCACCTGACGGTAAATGAACTCATAGTTGATCTTGTCCAGATAGCGCTCAAGATAGTTAGCTAGTTCCTTATCACTTTCAAACAGGTGTTCAGCCTCTTGAACGCTGAGGCCTGCTCGATTCGCAGCTCCGCCGATGTACAGTCCGGTTACACCACGATCAAGAATCTCCTCGACAGCACCCCGAAGCAGCGCTGAACGCTGCTCTTCTTCTGTCGTGCGTGGAAGATCCTTAGCCTTTGTCAAAAGCGCTTCCGGCTGCTCCCCCACCAATCCATAAGGAATGGTGCGTTCAATTCGCTCACCCCTAAAAAATGGGTAAAGACCAACGCTGAGAGTATCCATAACAGCACTAAACGTCTGCTTCTTGGCTGCTGGCGAAAGGTAACGCAAGATTCCTTCAGCAGCGAGCTGCGTTACGCCGTGCAAATGCGAGAAGATAGACAACGCTGAAAGCAGAGTCCCCTTTGCATCGACCTCTCGGCCGCCAGATTCCCTTATAGCGTCTTCAGTCAGCTCAAAAAGCATCCGCATTATAGGGCACGTCTCGGCGCGCCCGCCTCGGTCAACAAAATCTTCCGCCTTCAGCCCCACCTGCGGCGTTGCGTGGACCGCAGTAAATGCTGCGAAGGCGGAAGGATCCTCAACCGCAAAAGAGAAATACGACAGAGCTGTGGCCCGGAGCTTGTCCACTGCAGTTGCGTTTTCAGGTAAGCGTTCTAGATGTAAATCAACTACTGAGGTCAATGCTTCATTGAGCGAATGCTTAGTAGCTTCAACAAGCTCAGCCTCAGATGCAAACAGTGCCCGTGCTTCCCCAAAAGGCACATCGACTTGATCTGCAACCTCCCGCAGGCGGACTTCATCAATACCCGCCTTGGCAATGACCCGGCCGGCTTGCTCAATAAGTAGCTGCCGAGAGGGGCGGTTACCGTGTTCCACATCTACTGAAGTAGTCACGGTCATTAGCCTACCCAGGAATAGGTCAATTTTAATTCCATAAACGCAAGATAGGAAACTTTATAGAATATTCTCAGTTTTCTTCCTGGCCGCATCAGTCCGCAACTGAACCAAAAAGGTTGAACTATACATTAGTGTAAAACTTATACAGTCCTGCCCACTTTGTGGACAGGACTTTTTAGACTACTGGGCATGCCCTAGTCACCCAAGGCTACCATGCCGGAGAGGCGGCTAGTCTTTACTTCTGCTCATCGCCCTCGGGAGCCTCAGCACCCTGGTTGCCGATACGCTCATCAAGCTGGTCACGCACAGAGTCAATCTTATCTGCCTTGTCCTCGCCCAGCTTTCCCTTAGCCAAGTCTGCACCCTTGTCCAGTGCGCTATCCGAAATCTGCTCACCCTTATCGGTGTTCAGCGCATCCTTTGCCTTGTCAAAAATACCCATTTCTACAGTCCTTCCTTTGCTTTACTGTTTCTAACAGTGCTGGCTTCCAACACCCGAAGGCACCTACACCAGAGCCGTGTTCACTATTGCGTGAAGCCTCCTTAGACTCCCCACGCAACGAACAGATGTTCTACGGTCGCTGCCTTCGGCGTGCGCGCCAACACACCCCCACCGTACCGACGCCCTGAGTTCTTCGCCACAGCGTTTATAAATTAACGCTGTCAACAGCGCATGGCAGTTTTGGAAAACTAGATTCTAAGAGTTTTAAGTATCTCTATAATGCCCCACCCCCACCATCTACCCCTTTTCGTTCAACAACTTGGCACGTGCCATCACCCTCTCATTTGTGAACGCCTGTACTCTAAGACACAATCCTTTTGTGCTCTTTTCACTCTTTGCCGCGGGAAACGAGTAAAGGGCCCGATGTTCAACGCCCCCCTTGGTCCTTAATCTCTATAACCAACACACTAATCGCCACGATGTCTTCGTCTCATTCCTCCCCTGATTGCCTTCCTCCCACGCGCCCTCGCGTCACCGCACCATCCCCCGTAGAGCGCGCTTCCACCGATGTGGGGTCGGTTTTTGGGCTTGTATGGCCGGGCAAGGAACAAGCTGCTGCGCTGGCCAAAGAAGACTCTGTGAGCAAGCGAAAGCTCATCAGCGGCCGGGGTTCTTCCCCTAACAGTGTTAGCGTGGCAGATAATCTAGCTGCACTGAATGACTTTATTGAGCGGGGTATGCGCGCGGACATCATCTACATCGATCCGCCGTACAACACTGGTAAAGACTTTGTCTATCGTGACAACTTCCGACAGCGCCGCGATATGCGCTCAGAGCATTTTGGGCAGTGGCATGCAGAATGGCTTTCCATGATGCTGCCGCGCTTAATCCTGGCGCGTGAGGTGCTTGCTGACGCAGGCTTCATCCTCGTGTCAATCGGCGAATCAGAATCGGCCCATCTACGCCTCCTTCTGAATGAAGTTTTTGGTGAAGATTGCTTTGCTGGCCAACTCATTTGGAAGAAGGGCGGGACTGGCAAGAATGACTCGAAGTATGCCGTACTAGAACATGAATACATCTTGTGTTACGCCAAGTCCCCAGCAAATCCTGGGTTCAATGTGGATGTAGAGGCGCAGACCTCGACCCGCTACAACCACAGTGACGAGAAGGGCAACTACTCCTTAGTCCGATTGGACTCTAAAACTTTGGGCTACCTACCCAGTCTGGACTTCCCCATCGTCGCCCCCGACGGCCGCGAGTACTGGCCCCATCAACCAGAAGGAAAATCAAAGGTAGCTCGCTGGCGATGGGGCAAGGACAAGGTTGCTGAACACTACGAAGAATTGGTGTTCAGGCGTGGTTTTGTCTACACCAAAAACTATGAAAAGAAGGGTGCACGACCTCGTTCCATCCTGGATGGGCAGCGATTCGGAGTCACACGCACAGGCCGTCGCGATGCCGAAGAAGCTCTCGGCATCACAGGTGTCTTCGACTTCCCTAAACCCGTACGGCTTCTCAAGCACCTCATTGCCATCGCCGGTGGGCCAGACGCGGTAGTCCTTGATTTTTTCGCTGGCTCGGGGACAACCGCTCAAGCCGTCGTCGAGCTCAACCGCGAGGACGGTGGCCATCGCTCTTTCCATTTGGTGCAGATTCCCGCCCCCACAGAGGCCTCCAGTGCGGCGCGCCAAGCAGGCTTCGACACGGTTGCAGATATCTGTCTCGCACGAGTTCGCTCACTCGATGTGCCCTTTGACCACTTCATCCTGGACTAGCAAAACCGCGCAGTAACGCCCCTAGGCCACGCCGTGCTCTTCGGTGCCTTCTGGGCGCCCGGGGATGCCAAAGAAATCCAGTACTGCATCGGTGGCGAATCCTTGTCCGACTTCGATTTTCGTGTCATTGTTTCCGCCCGGCCATACGTGAGATCCGCCTTCGATGCGGATGTGCTGTAGCGGTGCTTCACAGGCAGTCCAGGTCTCTCTGGTGGCACCGTTTGTCAGGCGCACGGAATCGACGTCCCCTCGACAGTCATTGCGCCGCTGATCCTGCCCAAGCACCTCTGCTACTGAAGAATAGGCAGTATCGTGGCGCACTCCGCCTTCGTAATTAACTACGGGATCTTTTGTACCGTGGATATCCAAACGGCCGACAGGTTTATCCAAACAATTCGTATGGATTCCTTCGTAATATGCCGCCGAAACTGTCGCTACAGATCGAAAGGTGCCCGGCATCCGGCAGGCCAGGAAGGCTGCGAACCCCCCGCCGTTGGACAGACCTGCGGCATAGATGGCGTTATCGTCCACCTCATAAGTAGAACGCAGACTATCCACGAGAGAGCGAACGAATTCTAGGTCTTCTTCAGCGCTAGTAGCAGCGTAGGGGGCTGGTGCCCACGCGGCCTTCTCCCCCGCTGGGTAGGCAACAATGGCGTGAGCGGCATTGAATTGGGTGTACTGCTCCATATTCTCCGGAGAATCTGTATACCCGTGGAAAGACAGCAGCACCGGCCAGGAACGCTCAGGCGTGTAGTTTTCAGGCACATGGAGAAGGAAGCTCCGACCAGAGGCCAACCGAACTTTCTTCGTGTGTCCAGGCTCCGGGCCGACCAGCATAGGAGCTAGTGGGATACCGAGATCATTTGTCCACTCTGCTGGGGAGGTTGACGTAGGTGCTTCCTCTTCAGGCGAGCTGCACGACGCCAACGCCATGACAGTTGCCGCGACGGCGACAGACCCAGCGAGCGCACGCAACCGGCGCAGCCGCGTTGCGGAATCTTCGCCCATCATTCCCCTCGCCACATTCATTATCGGAAAATATCCTCGTCCACCTTAAAACATCCCACCAACATCCACGAACCTGCAGCACCACGGTAAGTTTGAGAGCATCATGAGCTCTTTGCCTTCCGACCCATCCGATTCCTTGGGCGTACCCTCTCCGCACCCGCTACCCGAGCATTACCCCAGCTACCGGCACGCATCCGGAAAAGAATCTCCTAACTTCGGCACTGCTCAACAGCGGGTGCATTCTGGCCGAGCTTTCCAACAAGGAGCCGACGTCTACCACGATGCTCGTCCTGGATATCCGCCGGAAGTATCGCAACTTATTTCCTCTGCACACACCGTCCTCGACGTTGGGGCAGGAACCGGCAAACTGACCGAGTCACTGCACAATCCTGTCGTCTACGCCAGCGATCCTTCCCCTGATATGGCACGAGTATTGGCACGCCTGGGGATTCCCTGCTGGCGCGCCACCGCTGAGAACACAGCTGCGGATACCGCCTCCCTCGACGCCATCACCTGTGCTCAAACCTGGCACTGGGTCGATGTCGATCGAGCTTGTGCGGAATTTGACCGAGTGCTCCGCCCAGGGGGAAAAGTGCTTTTGGTGTGGAATACACTAGACGTTCACGCTGACCCATGGATCCTCCGGCTCTCCCGCATCATGCATTCAGGTGATATCCACCGTCCCGGTTTCTATCCCGCTTTGAGCGATCCGTGGACGCTCCGTGAAGAGCTTCGCTTAACGTGGGAACACGAGCTGTGCCCCGAAGAACTGCATGCACTCATGCATACTCGCTCATACTGGCTTCGCAATGGAGCGAAAATCCATGAACGCATGACGCACAACCTCAACTGGTACCTCTACGAGCACATGGGGTTTAGCCCCGGACAAGCGCTGAGCATCCCGTACCGTACGGATGCATTCTTGTTGGGCCGCCATGGCGAGTAGTTCCGCCATGGCCAGGAGCGGGCCTTCGGCAGCCATGACAACTGTCATCACTGATTGGTGACACATCTTCTACGCTGCAAATACTTCACAGCCATAGCGTGAAGATATGAGCACAACACCTACACTCCCGCCGGCCGTAGATGTCAGGGGCGTCGGCAAAGTCTTCAACGCATCCTCCCGAGAACCTGTTCCAGCGCTTCACGATGTCTCCCTCACCATTCAACGGGGTGAAGTCGTCGGTTTGCTGGGTACGAATGGCGCTGGCAAGACCACGCTCATTGACCTCATCCTTGGGCTCACGAGTCCAACTTCAGGGACAATTAACGTGCTCGGCACCTCGCCAAAGGAAGCAGCGAAGACTGGACGCATCGGCGCGGTCATGCAATCCGGCGGCTTACTCCCAGATATCACGGTGAAGGAAACCCTCGAGCTCCTTGGCGCGGCTTTCCCATCCCACCGCCCATTAAAGGACATTATTGAGCGCGCGAACTTAGGCGATATTCTCTCGCGCCGGGTGGGGAAATGCTCCGGCGGCGAGCAACAGCGTGTGAGGTTCGGCTTAGCGCTGTTGGGGGATCCGGAGCTGTTGCTTCTCGACGAACCCACGGCCGGCATGGATGCCGCGGCTCGGCGTCACTTCTGGGAGGCCATGCACCACGAGGCTGAATCCGGCCGGACCATCGTCCTTACTACTCATTACCTTGAGGAAGCAGATTCTTTTGCCCAGCGCATCGTCATGCTCAACAAGGGCGAGGTTCAAGCCGACGGCTCCACGGAGGAGATCCGCAAATCTAACTCCACCCGGATTATTCGCGCCACCTTTCCCGATGGGCTGCCTGATTCCCTCTTGAGTGCTGATCTTCCGGGAGTTGTCCGCCTAGAACGCACCAAAACTGGCCTCACCATCACTACACGGGACTCTGACGCTGTGGCCCGCTTCCTGCTCACTAAAACTGCAGCTCGCGATATCACCATCGCTGGCCATAGCTTGGAGGATTCCTTCTTGGAGCTTTCCAACGCATCCCCGACTACCGCCAATCTTTAAGGAGACAACCACCATGAGCACACGCATGGCATCACCCAACCTTGCCGCCACGCTACGGTACGCCGGTCACGACCTCAAGCGATTGCGCCGCGACCTACCAACGCTCTTCTTTAGTATTGGGCTACCGATCATCTTCTACATTCTCTTCGGCGCGATGCAAGAATATGGCGACGTTGAGTTCAACGGCGGAAACGTTGCTGCCATGGTCATGATCGGCATGGCGCTCTATGCCGGTGCCACAGGTGCTGTAGGCGCTGCTGGCTCAATGATCGCAGAGAACCGCGCGGGGTGGGGCCGGCAATTGGCTCTTACTCCCCTGCAGCCTGTCCAGCTGGGAATCGCTCACTTCCTCAACATTGCGGTTCGAGCTATCTTGCCTATCGTCGCCGTTTTCAGCACTGGGGCGCTGACCAAAGCCAACTTGCAGCTGGAACAGTGGGTGCTGGCTTTTCTTGCTACCGTAGCCTGCGCCATCCCCTTCGGCTTCTACGGCATGGCTTGGGCCATGCTCATTCCATCGGAAAACAGTGTGTCCATTGCTTCCTCGAGCATCGTCATCCTCGCCTTTGCCGGAAACGTCTTCATGCCGCTCAAGGAAAACCTTCTTGACGTAGGACGCTTCTCCCCCATGTACGGCGCACAAGCTCTTGCTCGTTGGCCGCTGTCTGAAGGAGCTCAAATGATCAATGGCCATCAGCTTTTTATCAAAGATCCTCTCTGGTACGCATGGGTTAGTATCGCGGTATGGACAGTGGTTTTCGTCGGGACGTGCTTACTTCTTCGCAGCCGCGACAAAGACCGAGCATGATGCACAGCTTCAAGGCCCGCGATGCCGCCTTCGCCGCAGTCTGGCTGATATTTCTCCTTCCTGTACTGCTGCAAATCCTCTTCCAACCCACTACTTCTGCAGGACGGCGTTTCTGGGCAGTGGCAATCACCGTCGTCTTCTGCGTGGCCTATTCTCTTGCTTTCGGAACGTTGCACTCCTACCCACAGGAGTGGTCCTACCAGCGTCGCGTAGCTACGTGGTGGCTCATCCTCGCACTGCTAGCGCTTTTAGCTATTCCATCTCACGGTGTCTGGGCTGTGGTCTTCGCGCCCTACCTTGGGGCCTTAGTGTCCTTCACACAACCGCTCAAAACAGCGTCCACCATCATTGCCCTGACCGGTGCCGTAGTTGGTATCCCTCTTTGGTTTTACGCGGAGCAGCGCTTTATCGATTTCGCACTCATCCTCTTCGGGTGGCCGCTGCTCATCTTGACGCTGGGCACTTTGTCCCAGCGCGATGACACTGAAACCGCCTTGCGCCACGACTTGGATTTAGCTCAACAACGTGAAGACATCGCCGCAGATATTCACGATCTCCTCGGTCATACCCTCACGGCTATTAATCTCAAGTCAGAAGTAGCCCGCCGCCTGATCGACCATGATCCGTCGACAGCAGCCGCCGAGCTCGAGGAAATTAGCGCTCTTTCAAGGCTGTCCCTTGCAGAGGTCCGCTCGACAGTTACACGGATGAAGAACCCCACTTTTGCCGGTGAGATCCAGGCGGCCCGCCGCATCTTGGACACTGCCGGAATCACAACCCACCTTCCCGATACATTTACGCAGCCCCAGTCACATGAGGATCTTTTCTCCTGGGCACTGCGGGAACTCACCACCAATGTGGTGCGGCATTCTGGTGCCACGGAGTGCTGGGTAACCCTAGACGAAAACTCCTTGCAAGTAACGGATAACGGCGGCGGCTTCACGGAGGACGCTAAGCAGGCGCTTGCCGCCGGCCTCACAGGCCTTGCTGGCCTTCGCCGCCGTGCTGACGACGCGGGCGGCGACCTCATAATCCGGCGTAGCGACGGCTTAACCTCTGTCCTCTTGACTCTTGAAAACACCACCGAGGTAAAGGAGTTTCAGCAGCCATGACAGTTTCGATCCGAGTTCTTATCGCCGAAGACCAGTCACTGGTCCGCGGAGCGCTCACTGCACTGCTCAACACCGAACCGGACATAGAAGTCGTAGCGGACTGCGCTTCCGGGACAGAGGTCGCTGCACTCGTCGCTAAGCACAGCGTTGACGTGGCTCTACTGGATATTGAAATGCCCGGTATGAACGGCATCGATGCGGCACAAACTATCGCAGATACTGGCTGCCGCAGCCTTATCGTCACCACATTCGGGCGCTCTGGTTACGTCAAGCGTGCGCTCCAGGCAGGTGTCGATGGCTTTCTGGTCAAAGACACCCCGCCCGACGAACTCGCTGATGCCATCCGCCGAGTCCATTCCGGTATGCGAGTCATCGATTCGCAGCTTGCTCAAGATATTCTCTTCTCCCCCGACAATCCTTTGAGCGAAAGAGAAGTAGAGGTCTGTCGCCTGCTGCTGCGTGGGCTCGGCTCCGCCGACATCGCTTCACAGCTTCACCTCAGCGGCGGGACCGTGCGCAACCACGTCTCCGCAATTATGGCGAAGACGCGGGCAGCAAATCGCTTCGAAGCTGCACGGCGAGCCGAAGCTAATGGCTGGATTTAGGAGGGACTTAGAGCAGGATCTGCGCGAGCACAGAACCGACTACGCAGGAGGTAACGACAGAGATGGCGCCGGGGATGATGAACGAGTGGTTGATAACGAATTTGCCGATGTGTGTCGTACCGGTTCGGTCGAAGCCAATGCAGGCCAAATCGGAGGGGTACGTCGGCAGAATGAAGTAGCCGTAAGCAGCACCGTAGAAGCCCACGATGACCGCTGGGTCAATGCCTAGCTGGAGCCCGATGGGAGCAATAGCTACGAGTGCCGCAGCCTGGGAATTGACCAGCTTAGACACGATAACCAAGACGACAGCGTAGGCCCATGGAGCGGCTTCGACGACGCTGCCAAGGTTGGATTCCAGGGCATCGATGTGGGCTTGGAAGAAGGTGTCTGCCATCCAGGCCACGCCGAAGACTGAGAACACTGCGGTCATACCAGCTTTAAAGACAGGAGTTGAGGCGATCTTCGCCGGTTCCACCTTGCAGCTCAGCAAAATGATGGCGCCGGCCACCAGCATAATCATCTGGATGACCAGGTTCATTGGGTATAATGCCAGCGTAACCGCCGTACTGTTAAGAGGGCCGCACCGCCCCAACAGCAATCAGAAAGTCAACTAACCAGACATCTCATCGGCGTTGACGGCGCTCGCGCACGCGCACCGCGATGCGCACAGGCGAGCCATGGAATCCGAAGCGCTCGCGGAACTTGCGCTCCAAGTAACGGCGGTAGCCCGCATCCAGGAAGCCGGTGGTAAACAACACGATGGTCGGCGGCTGCGTGGATGCCTGGGTAGCGAACAGCACGCGCGGGAGGCGGTTATTGTTCATCGGCGGCGGGTTGGCGGCGATTGCCTCGCGCATCCAGTTGTTGAGCTGACCAGTCGACACGCGCTGATCCCAGCTCTCGAGAGCCTCGATCATGGCGGGTTCCAGCTTCTGCAGGGCGCGGCCGGTCTCCGCCGAGATATTCACGCGGGTCACCCACGGCAGGTGCCGCAGGTTCTCATCGATCTCGCGCTCCAAGTAGTAGCGGCGATCCTCATCCACAAGGTCCCACTTATTGAAGGCAATAACCAGAGCCTTACCGGCTTCCAAAATCATATTGAGAACGCGTTGGTCTTGCTCGGAGACTTCCTGGGAGGCATCGATAAGCATGATGCACACCTCGGCCGCGTCGATCACGCCGCGCGTGCGCAGCGAAGCGTAATACTCGTGCCCCTGCGCATTCTTGACCTTCTTGCGCAGGCCCGCAGTGTCGATGAACTTCCATAGCCGCTGATCCAGCTGCACCAAGGAGTCGACCGGGTCGACAGTCGTGCCGGCAGCATTGTCCACGACGGAGCGCTCCTCCGCCGTCAGCTTATTCAGAAGCGAGGACTTACCCACATTTGGCTTGCCCACCAGCGCTACGCGGCGGGGCCCAGAAGTAATCGAAGAATGGCGCGGTTCCTCGGGGAACAAACGCAGAATCTCATCCAAGACGTCGGCGCCACCCCGGCCGTGCTGGGCGGATACCGGCCACGGATCTCCCAAGCCCAGCGCGTAGAACTCGGCCATATCTGCGTACATCGTCTCCGAATCAAACTTGTTCGAGACGAGAATGACCGGAACTTCGGAGCGCTGCAGCTTTCGAGCCATCACAGCATCGGTTTCCGTGATGCCCACCTTGGTGTCCACCACGAACACGATGACATCGGCGGTCTCCATAGCCTGCTCTGCTTGGCGGGCGATGGCAGCGTGGATGCCCTTGACATTCGGATCCCAACCACCGGTGTCCTGAACGAAGAAGCGCTGGCCATTCCAGTCCGCCACGTAGGACACACGGTCACGGGTCACACCAGGATGGTCCTCCACCACTGCTTCACGGCGGCCAAGGAATCGGTTCACCAGGGAAGACTTGCCCACGTTCGGGCGGCCGACCACGGCCACAGTGCAGAGGTTTTCCTCAGTGTGCTCCTCGCCTACTCCGAAGGCATGCGATAGTGCTGCCCATTCCTCCTCGCTCAGTGGGGCATCACCTTCGGTCGGTTCGTCTTGCTCACCGAAATCAGCCTCGCCGAATTCCGAATCATCGAATTCTGACTCGTCAAACTCATAATCGAAGTCCTCGGAATCGAAATCTTTTTGCGCCCAGCCGCCGTGCGGATCGTGCACGACCTCTTCCTCGAGCTTGCCTACCGGGTAATGAAACTCCGTCTCGAATTCTTCCGGCTGCTGCTCGGGATTCAGGTCCGGATTCTGCGGTTCATTAGTCATTCGAGGCCTCCTTTGCAGCAGATTCTTTCACGACGGCGATGAGTGCGTCGAGGACTTCCTCACGGGTCATCTCGGACGTATCGACGAGCACCGCGTCCTCAGCCGGGCGCAACGGCGAGGTGGCGCGGGAGGAATCTGCGGCGTCGCGCCGTTCGACGTCGGCAAGCACGGTGTCAAAATCCGATTCAATGCCGGCGGCGAGGTTCTGGTCGTGGCGGCGCTGCGCGCGGACCTCGGCACTGGCCGTCATATACGCCTTCGCGGGGGCATCCGCGAGAACGACAGTGCCGATGTCACGTCCTTCCACAATCGCGCGGTGGGCCTGTGCCGACAGCTTCCGTTGCAGTTCAACAAGGTTCTGACGTACTTCCGGGATTGCCGATACCGCCGAGACATTGCGGGTGACCTCATCCTCACGGATAACGCGGGAAACGTCTTCACCATCGAAGATAACCTGGGTGGAATCAGGGTCATCGGAGACCTCAAGGGGAAGGTCTGCAGTCGCGGCAATCACCGCTTCAGTATCTGCCGGGTCCACCCCTGCGCGCAGTACAGCCAGAGTAGCTACGCGGTACATGGCCCCAGTGTCGACATACTTCGCCTCAAGCCGCTTGGCCAGCGCACGGCACGTCGTGGACTTACCGGTCCCAGAGGGGCCGTCAACAGCCAAGATGAGGCCTTGATCGGGCATATTTGAAATCATTACATCCCCACCGCCTTGTACAGGCTGGTCAATTCATTGGAGTTAAGAGCACGCAGGGAGCCAGGCTTCATATCGCCCAGCTGTACTGTGTGAAGCTTGGTGCGCACGAGGCGCTGAACTGGGTAGCCGGCTTCCTTCAGCATGCGGCGAACGATGTGCTTGCGCCCCTCGTGCAATTCGACACGCACCAGCGAATAGCCCTGGTTCTTGTCCACGATTTGCACATAGTCAGCCTGTGCCAGGCCATCTTCCAATTCGATGCCCTCACGCAGTTGGCGAACCAACTTCTTATCGGCCTCCCCCAGCACGGTAGCCAGGTAAGTCTTAGAAACCTCGTACTTAGGGTGCATGAGGCGGTTAGCAAGCTCGCCATCATTAGTCAGTAAAAGTAGGCCCTCGGTGTCAGCATCGAGACGCCCGACGTGGAATAGGCGTTGACCTGCCACGACGCGGTCAGCCACGACATCACCCACACAAGGCCGGCCCATGTCATCCGACATGGTGGACTGCATCCCGCGGGGCTTGTTGAGCACGAAGTACTGTGTCTCTTCGTTGACGTTGATGCGGGTGCCATCAACTCGGATGACGTCCTTGTTGGGGTTCACACGGGTGCCCTGCTTGATGATGACCTGGCCGTTAACTTCGACTCGGCCCTCATCGATCAGGATCTCAGCGTGGCGGCGCGAAGCAACGCCGGCCTTGGCCAACACCTTTTGGAGGCGTTCGCCCTGATTCTGGGAATTCTTCTTGCTGTTGGCGCCTACCAGCCAATCCGCGCCTAGGTCTCGCGCGACGGAATCTGCGGTGGCCTTCTTCTTTACATGCTGGTGGCGAGCCGGCTTAGCGTTCGAGACGATCATGTCGCTGTCACGCTTTTTCTTTTCCGGTGTGCCGTCGCGGCGAGCGGGTGGAGTCACGGGAGTGTGTCCTCTCAATAGTTCTTCAATTTGCTGGGCGCGAAAACACGCCTCTGTCCGGCCGCAATCTTACCGCAGAGTATGCCCTTATGAGTAGTCCTCCTCGATCTGCTCGATGTCTGGCAACAGCGGAGCAAGATCCGGAAGGCGCTCAAGAGAATCAATGCCGAGTAGCTCGAGGAAAAGCTCAGTGGTTTCATACTGGTGCGCATGTCCCACAGAGGGCTCAGGGCTTTCTATCTCCCGAATAAGTCCACGCAACAAGAGCGTCCGGACAACTCCATCAACGTTAACGCCGCGAACACCTGCGACTTGAGCTCGGGTTACCGGCTGGCGGTATGCAATGACCGCCAAGGTTTCCAGGGCGGCGCGGGAGAGTTTGGTTTGGGTGCCATCGAGAACAAACTGCTCGACGGCATCTGCGTTCTCTTTACGCGTATAGAAGCGCCACCCCTCAGGTGTCTCACGCAGGTCGATTCCGGAACCACGCTCGGCCAGTTCTCGTTCCACAGCCCGCAAGGTATCGCTGACAACAGTGGGCTCCGCGTCCAACACGCGGGCCAGCTCTTCCACGCTTGCAGGCGAGTCGACGACGAGGAGTATCGACTCGAGGCGTGAGCGCAGCTGCGGGATGAGGGGCAAAGCTCCCTGTCCGCTGGAGGTGGCCGCTTCGCTAGGTGCCGGAGATGACGTGTCGTCCATGTCTCGGTAGCGTACCTTAATCCCAGTTCGCTGCTGCGACTACGGCCGGATCTACGTCGAGTCCAGTCCACGATAGTTCGAGCGGCCCCAAAGATTCCGGCTGGGAAGCATCCACCGCCTTGGCTTTATATAGCTCCAGCAACGCCAGGAAGCGGCCGACGATTTCCATAGAGACAGTACAGTCCCTCGTTAAGGCATCGAAGCTCATCCACTGCCCCGTACCCAGCAGCTTGAGCGTAGTGAGGATCTTTCCGGCCTGCTCCGGCACGGAAACGGCAACTTGGTGGATGTGCCCCGTCGCGACCTCCTCCGGCGGTTTAGGCCGGAAAACACCTGCGGCCAGCTCTGCGAAGCTCGCTGGAGTGTGCCCAAGCTTCACCGGCGGGAGGAGATCACTAAAGCGTTCCTCCATGGCCACCGCCCGCGGATAGCGCCGCCGGGCAGCACGTTGCCACTGCGCGAACTGGTCGGCGACTTGTTTATAGGCCTTATACTGAAGCAGACGCGCGAAAAGAAGATCGCGGGTCTCCAAAAGCTCTAGGTCCTCCACGTCATCAACCTCGCCGCGCGGTAACAAACGCGCCGCCTTCAGGTCCAGGAGTGTGGCGGCGATAAGGAGGAACTCCGTAGTCTCATCCAAGTCCGCAGTTTCTCCCAGTGCACGTGTATAAGCCACGAACTCGTCAGTAACTTCAGACAGCGCCACTTCCGTAACGTCCAGCTTCTTTGCCTGAATCAGCTGGAGCAGCAGATCAAAAGGGCCCTCGAAGTTGCCCAGCGCGATGCGAAAGCCGGTGATCTCCGGTTGGGTCATAGTAGGCGGCTAGCCGTTAGCCCGCTCAATGACCTCTTTAGCTAGGTCGCGGTACTGCTTGGCCGCCTGGGAGCTCGGGGCCCACGTAGTAATGGGCTCGCCGGCGACAGATGTTTCAGGGAAACGCACGGTGCGGGTAATCACCGTATCGAAAACCTTGTCACCGAAGTACTCCACCACACGGTCCATGACCTCGCGCGCGTGACGGGTGCGGCGATCAAACATGGTGACCAGAATGCCCATGATCTCGAGGTCAAAATTGATTCGGTCAGCCACCTTCTCCACAGTATCGGTCAACAAGGCGAGACCACGCAGGGAGAAGAACTCACATTCCATAGGAATGATGACGCCCTGCGAACAGGCCAAGGCGTTGACGGTCAGCAGGCCCAGGGAGGGCTGACAGTCAATGATGATGAAGTCATAGTCCTTGCGCACAGGGCGCAGCGCGCGGGCCAGAGTGTGCTCGCGGCCTACCTCGTTGACCATCTGGATCTCCGCGGCGGACAAGTCGATGTTGGCTGGAACAAGGTCGAGCCCAGCCACACCGGTATGCACAATCGCCGAGTGCACCGAGACCTCGCTGTCAAGCATGACGTCATAGATGGTGTCCTGGATCTGGTCGTGAGTCAGGCCCAGACCAGCCGAAAGAGCACCCTGAGGATCCAAGTCAACGAGGAGGACTTTACGCCCGAGCTCCGCCAAACATGCGCCCATGTTAATGGTGGACGTGGTCTTTCCCACGCCACCCTTCTGGTTGCACATGGAGATAATCGTCGCGGGACCATGCTTTTCCAACGGCTCTGGTTCCGGAAGCTCCCGCAGTGGGCGGCCGGTCAACCCGACCTGTGCTTCTGAGGCCTCAAACAGTCCCTCGTCGCTCACAGTCACACCTGCTTCCTTGACCTTACGGCCTCTCTGCGGCCTTTCCGCTTCGACACTGCAGCCCCGACCGGCGCTACATTCTTACATCCTTGTGATTATAGGGTACCCCTTGGGTGCCCGCGCCGCGATTATAGCTAGCACAAACCACAGAATAAACCCTGCAGCCTAGATTAAGAAAGCTCTTCCTTCGATGTCGAACGGCGCCTCTTCACGATAAACCCGACGATGAGAGCGATGATCCCGATGCCCACAATGCCCGCTGCGAGAGCGCCAGCTCCCACTTTCGAGCTATTCTGATCCTCGCTGTCAGACTCGTTAGCGCCATCAGAATCGAGCTGCTGCTCCGGCGGTACCTCACCAGCGTTCTCACGAGTCGGATCCGTAAGCGTCACTACCAGCTCCGCGGATTGAGTGTCCTTATTAAAGAACTGCATGATGAAAGGATTGTCAGGCTCCGTACCTTCTGGATAGGTCAACGTCATTGTGCGCGAGCCTTTATCAATCTCGCGCTTCACACCTTCCACAAACTCGCCCTCCGCATTGAGGTAGCGCAGCGTGACCCCGTCATCCTCGAGATGCTTGAAGCGGTTGTACAGATCTAGAGCCTGCTTGAAGCCAAGCTTGGCGGTAATTGTCTGTCCGCCGATCGTGGATTCCAGGTTGACATAAGCCGCGTGGGAATCATCGACACCCTCCCAGCCGCGGCCCATGCGCGGAGGACGCGCTTGGCCTTTTCCACCGCCATCCGTGGCAGGTGCCGAGCCGCCGGTGGCAGGATCATTTCCGCCTTCTTTTTCATCTCCGCCTGTGACACCCTGTGGATCTCCGTTATCCCCAAGACTATCCGCACCACCTGGGTTCTGCTGTCCCCCTCCGAGGCTGTCCGGATCACCACTTTCAGCCGCGTCATTGAGTTCCTCGGCAGTTACCTCAGCATCTGCCACGAGCACGATAGTCATGGTCACGCCCTGGTAGGTAACCGGAACACTGATTTGTCCTCCAGCTGCCGGCGCGGTCACCGTTGCCGTACCACCAGAAGCGCTCACATTCCATCCATCGGAGGCCACGTTGACATCGACAGGCACAGGCAAGGAGACGGTTGTCGTCTGACCAGCCGGCACCGGGACGGTGGCATCTTGCGCGTGCGCAACCTCTGACCCAATCCCAGCTATTCCACCCTTCCCGCTCACGGGGCCGGCGACGATACCGGACAGCGGGGCTACGGTGATCGCGAAGGCCAGAGCCATCCCGCGATAAGCTCGGGAGAAAGATGCGGTTGAAGCCATAAGAATCCTTTTCATTGGTAGACGTCGTGATGATTCTAGGTGCCTTTAGGCACGTGGGTGCGCAGTGCGCCATACTTCGCGGAGCGAATCCGCGGTCACGTGCGTGTAAATCTGTGTTGTCGTCACGGAAGAATGTCCCAAGAGCTCCTGCACGGTACGTACATCCGCCCCGCCTTCTAGCAGGTGGGTAGCAAAGGAATGCCGCAAAGTGTGCGGAGAAATTTTAGTGCTCAAGTGTGCGCGCTGCGCTGCGGTCTTGATCGCGGCCCAGGCGCTTTGCCGTGACAAAGCCCTTCCCCGAGTGTTGAGGAATAAGGCGTGGGAGGCCCCCGTTGCCAAAACCGGTCGGGCACGCACCAGGTAGTTCTCTACCGCTTTCACCGCATGCGAGCCCAGCGGAACCAGGCGCTGCTTATCGCCCTTGCCGCTCAGCAGGAGAATATCGCGCACCGACGTCGGTCCCTCACCCGTCACATCATCCACACTCAGCGAAATCACTTCGGAAATACGGGCGCCCGTTCCATACAGCATTTCCAAAAGGGCGCGATCCCGAATATCAATGGGTGTTGCGGATTCATTGGTGGGGATAGCGTTGAGGAGAGCCTCGACGTCGTGCACGCTGAGTGTCTCTGGCAACGCTTGCGCCCGCTTGGGCGGGGTCACTTCCGCAGCCACATTCTCCTCAATCATCCCCTCCGCTAGCGCAAACTTGTGCAAGCCGCGCGCCACAATCAGTGCGCGGCTAGCAGAGGACTGCGCCAAAGATTCTCGGAGAAAAACAAGGTAGTTTTCCACGTGCGCGCGGGTCACCCGGCGCAGATCCGTGATGCCGGATTCCGCGAGCCAATCAACGTAGCGATTGATATCTCGGCGGTAGTTGCTCACCGTATTCTTTGAGGCACCTTTTTCCACCATGAGGTGCATCAACCACGCTTGTCCAGCAGCTGCGGCGGGGCTTGACTGCGTCACAGCTTCTTCAGATCCGGTCCGGGGCGCCGTTGCGCTAGGGATTGCGGGCGCAGCTCGAAGGGCGCTTCGACCGAGCGTGCTGTGCGTCCCTCTTGCACGCAGGCATAAGCTGCGAGAATTCCCGCCACCGCAATCGAGTTCACGATCTCCCCCGCGAGGATTCGCTCGACGGCCTCTGCGAGGGGCACCCAGGCGAAATCCATGTCGGCTTCTTCATCGCCTTCGGCTGCGAGCTTCTCCACGGGGGACAGGCCACGCGCTAAGAAGACGCGCACGGCTTCCTCACAGAAGCCCGGGGAGGTCACCAGATCGGTCAACACTGCCCATTCCTCGGCGGCCAACCCGGCCTCCTCCTGGAGTTCGCGTTGCGCGCCGCTGAGCTCATCTTCATCCTTGACGTCGAGCAATCCGGCTGGTAGCTCCCACAGGCGCTTGGCGACGCTATGGCGGTACTGCTGCACCATGGCGACCCGGTTGTTCTCATCCAAGGCCACAACGGCGACAGCGCCGAGGTGCTCTACAATCTCGCGTTGCGCTACGACCTCCCCTGGCATGATGACGTCATCGCGACGTACGGCGATGATGGGGGCGTCGACAAGCATCTCGCTACCTACCGTGCGAAAATCGTGGGACATCTAGAGGTCCTTCGGCAGTGCCGGAGCTGCGCCTTCAGCATTCGCCGCAGAACCGTAGACGCCCTTACCGCCATCCAGCTGTTCCTTCACCGCCAGGACTGTCGCCATCTGGGACACTGGGTGATCAATAGAATCCACAGTGCTGATTCCTGTCTTGGCGGCACGCAGCTTATCCAATACTCCATCATCGCCGGCAGATTGCACGCGACCGGCATAGACCATAGCGGTGTCTACGGAATCAAAACCTTCGAGGAATTTGACGGTGGTATCGATAGCGTACTTCTTGGCAGGGCTGTCCTCATCATCCCCTGGGACCAAGCCGCCGCCCACGACAACGACTGCTTGGGCTGGAAGAATAGTCCCGTCTTTGTAGTCGATATAGCCGGCATCGCGCAAGGCACGAAGCAAGGTGGCCCGGTCCTCAACGCTGGCAAGAGGCTGGGTTGTTTTAGCATCCATCAGCAGGCCCGCGGCGAGAGCTTGGCCGGAATGAGTACCGGCGTCGACTTTCTTTTTGTCGAGCTTCGCGCCGGCCGGCAAGGTAGAGGTGACGAGGGACAGGAGCTTGTCTGCCGAATCTTGGGCAAGGAATTTATCGGTCAGCTTGATGCTTCCGGCATCGGTGGAATCCGCCGAGCCCAGCAGATCCTTCACGGCCTTAACATCGGCATCATCAGCATCGGGCATGCTCAGCACCATGACTGGGCGCTGGACTAGGGTTCCATCGACTACGAAACGGCCGAGTTCGCCCATGACGGAATCCGCAGAGTCCAGCTGAGCCTCTGCAATTTTATTGTCCAGTACCAGCTCGCTGTACTTTTCCCGCACCTCATCTGTGGATTCACCGCCGGGGCCAGGGGCAGAATCCATGTTGGGGGCAATCACCAATGTGCCAAGTGCAATGCCTAGTGCTGCGCCGAAACCGAGCCCGGCAACGACGAGGGATTTAGGAGACATCATCACTTGAACCACCCCTGCACGCTCAGTGCGAAGTTATTCCAGGTATCGATCAAGTTCTGGAGGAAGGATTCATCGCCACCCAAGCCGACGATCAGAATAACCACAGCAAGCGCCACGAGAATGCCGAGCAGCGCCCACAGCCACCCCATAGCGCCGGAATTCGGCGCAGTATAGAGGTTAATAACAGCGTCCGCGTCCACGAGGCGCGTTCCTGCCTTCATGTGGCACAGCAAGGCTGCCGGCGTAGCATTCGGCTCATTGGCGAAGATGTCATCGAGGTCGAGAGCTCCCCCTACCTGCACAATCATCTGCGCTTCGTGGTAGTCCGCGAGCAGGAGAGCAAGATCGGTGGCTGAGTCCGTAGCTGCCGGGAAGGTCATCGCGCCAATCCCCAAATCTTGAATGCGCTCGAGTCCTTCAGCCGTCCCGTCTGGCTCGGCGGGGAGAATAACCTGGGCACCGCTGCGCAGGGTTTCCGAGCTAACTTCGGAGGGGTTTCCTACGATGAAGTGGGGTTGATATCCCAGCTCTACCAACGTATCGGCTGCAGAATCCACGCCGATGATGATGGGTTCATACTCGCGGATGAAATTACGCAGAAGTGTTAGCTTCTTACGGTGTTCCTCGGAGGGCGAGACCACGAGTACTTTACGGCCAGCCATGTCGGAACCCGCATCGGGTACGCCTAGGCCGTCGATGAGCAGCGGCCCCTCGGAGTGAATGAACTCGATGGAGTTGCCGAAATATGCCTCCATGTGATCGATGAGTTCCTGTTGAGCAGAAGCGAAATTCTTCTCCGCCCGGTCACGAGTAACTACCGTTCCGGAGGACAACTGGGTATCGCCAGAATAAATCGCTCCGTCCTCAGTAAGTCGAGCCTTCTTTCCATCCTTGAAGTTACTCACGAAGTCTTGACCGACGCCTTCAACGAGGGTGACATCGGCGTCGAGAAGCATATGCGGGCCATAGTTCGGGATAGAACCAGTGGAAAACTCGGCGACGTTGATAACGGCGGCCGGCTTCATGTCCACGAGGGTCTGGGCCTCTTGGCGGGAAATATTGGCGGCGTTGATGACGGCGAAGTCACCGGCGCTAAACTTCTTCATGCCCTTGCCACCCGGGGTGCAATCACGCAGCGCGCCGTGTTCTCCAGGCAGATCGGTGTTACGGGAAAACAGACTCATGCCTGACAGTTTCCCCTGTTAGGCGCTCAATGTGTGGAAGGCGCGCGGAAAGTCTCCACTTCTGCTTGAGCTCTATCGAAAAGCTCCTGAGCGTGCGCGCGACCGGTCTCGGTGTCATCGAGACCAGCGAGCATACGAGCGAGCTCCTCGACGCGCTCCTCAGGGGTCAAATCCGCCACGCCTGACGTGAACTTCTCTTTGGACACATGCAGGTGCGAATCTGCATAGGCAGCTACCTGGGGCAGGTGGGTAACGCAGATGACCTGGTTGGTAGTCGAAAGCCGTGCTAGGCGACGCCCAATTTCCACCGCCGCACGCCCTCCGACGCCGGCATCCACCTCATCGAAGACCAGCGTGGTGCCGTCGCCACTGGCCAGGACCACCTCCATAGCCAGCATGACGCGGGAAAGCTCACCTCCCGAGGCCGCGGAAGCTAGCGGCTTGCCGTTGAGTTGGAACTCAACCTCATCCGCGCCAGTTTTGGAATATTTGGCCTTCTTTACGGCGACCGTCAAGGTGGAGTTGGGCATGGCCAAGCCGTGGATCTCTTCGGAGACCTGGGTGCCCAGTTTCTTCGCTGCCTTAGTACGGGCAGCAGTGAGTGCTTCTGCCTTGGCCACCATCGTCTTTTCGGCCTCCATTACGTCCTTCTTCAAGGCTTCGAGGGCCTCGGTGGAGGTATCTAAGGTCGCAAGTTTCGCTTCAGCGGCGTCCCGCCAGGCCAAAACTCCATCGATGTCAGCGGCATACTTGCGCGTGAGGAGCTTAAGCTCCTGCTGACGTTGCAGAGATTCCTCAAGGAGGTTGGGATCCGCGGGCAGATCGCTTAAATACGTGGTGAGCTCGGCAGCGATATCGGTCAGCTGCGCGGTGACTTCACCCAACCGCTCTCCCAGCCGGGTCAGCTCGGCATCGCTCGCCCCATTTAGTGCCGATTCAGCTGCGCCGACAAGATTGACAGCAGTGTCCTCATCACCAAAACCTTCTCCACCGTCCACAGCGCTCAGAGCAGTAGCTGCGCCTTCACGCAAAGCATCGACGTCCTGCAAACGCTTAATCAGGGTCACGAGCTCAGCATCCTCACCAGGCTCCGGCTCGAGATCAGAAATCTCCTTGATGGCAAACTGCAAGCGGTCCACCTCTTGGGCCATCTCACGACGGGACTCCATCCGGTGCTGGTAGTCCTTGGCCAATGCGCGCCACTTCCTAAAAGCCTCGGTATACGCAGTACGGAACTTCTCGATGGAAGGCTCGAAGCGATCGATGGCGGCCAACTGTTGATCAGCCGACAGCAAGCGCAGCTGGTCATTTTGTCCATGCACAGTGATGAGGTGGGAAGCGAATTCCCCCAATGTCGCCGCCGGTACCGAACGCCCACCCAGGTACGCGCGTGAACGTCCCGCCGCAGACACCGTGCGGGAGGCGATATACTCACCGTTTTCATCCGGCTCTCCCCCTGCGTCCTCGACCAACGCCGCCACAGCCAGTGAATCGGAGGAAAAATGACCTTCCACAGCCGCCTTCGCGGCCCCATCGCGCACGCGTGAGGCATCAGCGCGACCGCCAGCCAGCAGGCGTAGTCCAGTCACAACCATGGTCTTACCGGCGCCAGTTTCACCGGTAAGCACGGTAAGACCCTGCGAAAGCTCCGCAGCGGAGCTTTCGATAACGCCGAGGTCAGAGATGCTGATATCTACGAGCACAGTGCGGTATCTTCCTTCCTGAAAACGCGCTAAGGCAGTTAATGCCGCGGTCCGCGCCAGCCTTCCACGGGAAGGCGGAGCTTGGACACGAGGCGGTCGGTGAAGGGCTGCTGGTCCAAGCGAACCCAGCGCACGGGCCTTTCACCACGCACGATTTCCACGCGCGAACCCGGCGGCATAGAAATCTCACGGAAACCATCGAGGATTACCACGGCCGGAGTCGTAGCCGAGGCCGATTCGACCGCCACCTGCGAATCCGGAGAAACTACGAGTGGTTTAGTAAACAGTGCATGCGCATTGTTCGGAACCACCAGGATGGCATCGAGAGAGGGCCACAAGACGGGACCACCCGCTGAAAAGGCATAGGCCGTAGACCCCGTCGGAGTGGAGATAAGAACACCATCACACCCAAAAGCTGAGACTGGGCGCCCATCTACCTCGAGGATGGCATCGAGGACCCCCGAGCGGTTGAGGTTCTCAATGGAGGCCTCATTGAGCGCCCAACTACGCTCCCGCAGCTCGCCTTCCGAATCAAAGACGCTCACGTCGATGGTCAAGCGGTCTTCGACGTCATAGGACTGCTCGATGACGCGCACAAGCGCACGGTCTAGGGACTCCGCTTCCCATTCTGCGAGGAAGCCCACGTGCCCCAGATTGATGCCTAGGACGGGGACGTCTACTGCGCGTGCCATGTCGGCAGCGCGCAAGAACGTGCCATCACCACCGAGCACGAGGACTAACTCACAGCCTTCGGCTGCCGCCGGGGTATGCCGCACGTGCTGCAGCCCAGGGAGAACGGTGTCCGCTCCGCAAACGCGTACCTTGATGCCAGCCTCCTGCAGCAGCTCTGCTGCACGGTGTGTGGCAGCGAGGTTGTCCTCGCGGCTAGCGTGCGGGACAAGAAGAATTTCGCGGCGAGTGGCGCCCTCCGCGGCACTAGTCCTGCTCACTGGGGTCCTTCCTTGATTGCCGTGTCGATGAGTACATCCAGCTTATCTTGCGGGGTGGACAAGCCATCCTTGACCAACCACAGGAAGTATTCAACATTGCCGCTTGGTCCAGGTAGTGGGGATGCCGCCACGCCTTTGACGCTCAACCCGAGCTCTTGGGCGAAGACAGCCACGTCCTTAGTCACTTCCGCGCGAAGCTCAGGCGAGCGCACTACTCCGCCCGCCCCAATCCGGTCCTTTCCTACTTCAAACTGAGGCTTGACCATGGGTAATAACCATGCGCCATCAGCCATGCATTCTGCGATTGCCGGAAGTACCAGCTTTAGGGAGATGAACGAAAGGTCACCCACCATAGCGTCGCAAGGCCCATTCGTCTGTTCAAGAGTCAGGTTGCGAATATTGGTGCGGTCAAGCACAGTAACGCGCTCATCATTCTGCAAGCGCCACAATAGCTGTCCATAGCCCACGTCAACAGAAAGCACTTCTGCGGCACCGTGGTGCAAACAGACATCAGTAAAACCGCCGGTGGACGCCCCCGCGTCCAAGACACGCTTGCCCTTGAGGTCCACGTCGAAAGCCGCGAGCGCACCGAGGAGCTTGTGCGCACCACGCGACGCCCAATCATCACCCTCGCTGGCTTCGACCTTAATCGACACCTCAGGCTCGACCACTGTCGCGGGTTTCGTAGCCTTGAAGCCCCCAACCGTCACCCGACCAGCCTTGATCATCTCAACGGCTTGTTCTCGTGAGCGCGCGATCTTGCGGCGTACCAACTCTGCGTCGAGACGGCGACGTTGCGGTGGCATGATTAGGTCCTCTTTCCCCTAGATTCCTCGGCGATTCGCACTAATTATCTTGGAGCGCATCGCGCAACACGGTATGAGCGCGGTCCAGCTGGGCTAGCTCTTCCTTAAGAGTCTCTGCCGGCTCGGTGAGAATCTCGGTGATGGACGCATTGAGGGTCTCTGGAGCCAACACTGCGCGCGGGTCATGGGGTTTTACTGCCATGTGGATACTACCCTCTCCGCGGCTTCACTCCGCGGCTGAATGTAGCGCGGAGGCTCAGAGCCTGCCCAGGCTACTTCCAAAACGGTACGCAGTGCCTCGACCGAAGTTGACTTCTCATCGCCACCTTGGAGGACAATGTCATAGCCGTCAAAACGTGCTCTAAACCCGCCCTGGGCGCCCGGACGCGCTTGCGCTTCCGACAAGGAAAGCTCGTGGAATCCGGCACCAATGAAATTCGGACGCTCCTCCGGTGTTGCTTCAATGAGCGCCAGCTCACGAGACACGCCTGTCAGCACGTGGAAGGTATCCATGGCCGCATTGTTGCCGCCGACGATATCGGTGTCTAGACGGTCACCGACAGCCAGGGGTTTGGTCGACCCCACCAGCTTGGCCGCCTGCGTAAACATAGCGGGCTCCGGTTTGCCTGCAGAAATAGGTTCAACACCGGTGGTCGAAACAACGGCCGCGACGAGCGAGCCATTACCCACAGCCATTCCGCGCTCCGTCGGCAGCGACGTATCCAGGTTCGAGGCATAGTATTTGGCACCTTGATTGATGGCGAGCGCACCTTCAGAGAGCTGCTCCCACCCCACAGACTTATCCATGCCCTGCAGCACGGCGGCAGGCCGATCATCGGCGCTGTCGACGACGATGAAACCTGCGTCCCGCGCGAGCGCGCGGAAGGAGTCTGCGCCAATAACAAGGACCTTCGCGCCCGCGGGCAGATCTTCGCGCGCGATTTTTATTACAGCTTGGGCTGAGGTGACAACGCGATTGGCATCAGCGTCCAGCCCGATCTCACCGAGCATGTCTGCCACGGTCTGGGGGCTACGCGACGCATTGTTCGTCACATACACCGCGGGAATGCCACAGGAGTTAATAACGTCAACGACGCATTGAAGGGCCTGTCCGCCTTCCCACACAGTTCCGTCAAGATCCAGCAACAGTGAATCGTGGGTTTTGAGAATACTCATTGTTTACACTCGGCCAGACGCTCTGCGGCGTCGGTCCAGTCTCCTTCATCAATGTCGATCGCGTGCTGGAACCATTCCCGTGCCTCATCCTTACGGCCGGCCTCCAGCAACGCATTCGCATAGGCATAAGCAAGACGGCACGCGGAGACACCCTTGGCGTCCTTCGTGGGCTGCGCACGTTGAATCGTGACCACAGCGGAGTCTGCTTGGTCCATGTCCAGCCGCGCGCCTGCAGCGACAATGGCCAATTCGATAGCGTCCTCCGGGGCGAGTTCCTTAGCCTCCTCGCTACGCCACAGCTCGACAGCCTTCTCTGGGCGCCCAAGTCCGCGCTCGCAGTCAGCCATCACCGCCATCAGACCTGGACCACCAGAAATACGGCGTGCAGCGCGCAGCTCTGCGAGAGCTTCCTTCCACTCACCTGCACGATAAGCGGCGATACCGTTCATCTCTCGAGCAACCGAGACACGACCGGCACGATCCTTCGCTGCGCGCGCATGGCGAAGCGACAGCTGTGGATCATCATCAAGCCAGGTTGCCGCCATGATGAGGTGCTTAGCCACAGCTTCAGAGTTCTCCTTCGATAGCGAGGAGAGGTCCTGCAGAACCGAAGGATCGAGATCAGTGATATCGATATCAGAAGGCAGGTCCGGATCCGTCATGCGGCGGTTGATACGCTCCTCACGGTAGCCCGAACGTTGCGGATGAGAGGCCTTGTTCTTATCACGACCGTGCCTCTTAGGATTATTGCGGCGAGGGTTAGCACCATCGCGGCCGCCTCGACGATCACCGCGACGCTCTTGACGACGCCCCGATGCGCCGCCACGCTTTTCAAACTTCCGGCCACCAGAGCGGCTGTTTCCCCGGTTGCTTTCCGAGAAACCTTCGCGGCCACGCCCGTGGTCGCGGGAGTTAGATTCAGACATTAAATCCATGCACTTTCTGCGGTAGACGCGTCCGTATGTACCGAACCAGTCTACAGGTCAGCTTCGCAAAACCGGCAATACACTGGCTGGTAGGCGAAACGGGCCGCAACCACCGTTTGACGTCTAAGACTCAGGAAAACCAAAAAGCATCCAGCCTCTCCAGTGACCAATCATGCCGCACGCGGTCCAAGCCAGCAGCCACCTGGGCAGCGGAGAGTCCATGTTCCACGCTTCCGTGCTCCAATGGCTTGCTGCGGACGACAGCCCAGAATGTCCAGCCATTATTGTGAATCGCGTCAAGCCGAAGACCCTTCCGGTCCCGCGCCAAGACTGCGCCTTCCTCAATCATTCGGTCTGGGCTCAGACCTTCCACCAACACCTTGAGCATCCGGGATTCGCCGCTCGGCGCCACGACAACAGCTTTTGCGGTATAAAAATGACCCTTCTTTCCAGTATTTCCGCTCTTGCTGTCGTAGAAAAAGCTGCCGAGGAGGACTGGATAAAAGTCGATCCAGCCTTTCTTCCAAGCCTTATTAATCCTAAAGGCCAACAGCATATGCCGGGCCACGAGGAAAAAGAGGTAAAGCAACAACCCGCCAAGGAGAAGCGCCAATAGCCCTGGAACCTGCATGCTATTCAAGAGCAAGCCAAAGAACAAGATAAAACTTGCTATCAAGGCTATCGCCCCGAAAAAGACCAGCCCATCGCGAATAGCGCGCATCTGAGGAACTCGTGCCTCGGACTCGAAAACGGGACAAAGGTTATAGGGGGAGGGACTATCGTTCTCTCTGCAATAGGGTACGGACTTCAGATCGCTGAGGAAGACTGGGTTATAAGAATGCCTAAAAAGACTCGGCGATTGTGGAAACCTCATCGCTAGCTCCTCAACGACCCCTCAGGACGAAGTGTGTACACGGACATCATTCTAGTTCGTGAGCGTGATAAAGGTCCGCAACACAAAAGTGCAGACGTGGAAGTACAGACCTGCAGCGTGACTGATCAGGAGACCCGGGCCCGTACTTGGCTGCGACCAGTGGGTCTGTACTTTCGGGTCTGTACTTTTAGAATCCTCTGGCCGTTAACCCACAGATGGTGCGGCTTGGTTTCATGAGGGTTGGAAAACGCCTTTAGGGCCCTAGACATGGTGTTGTCTAGGGCCCTGAAGGGTTGTATTGAGTTGTTTGTTTTGTTTGGTGTCGG
>NZ_KV818441.1:0-40649 GCF_001814945.1 Corynebacterium sp. HMSC066C02
ACGCACACCCCCAACAAACAACAAATCCCCAGTTCAACCGTGGGATTGAACCGGGGAAACGTCGCCAAGCACGGCGCCTTAGTAGAGCTCTTCCTCCTGAGTGCGCTCGATCGTGGCGCCCAAGGCCTGGAGATTCTCCACAAAGTTGGGATAGCCGCGATCTATGTGGAAGACATCGTGCACGGTGGTCGTCTCATCCGCACACAGTGCAGAGAGCACCAACCCGGCGCCTGCGCGGATATCGGAACTCCAGACATGCGTCGAAGACAGACGCTCCTGCCCGCGGATGACTACGTGGTGTCCATCAACTTGGGCATCGGCGCCAAGGCGGAGCATCTCATCGACGAAACGGAAGCGCGATTCGAAGACATTCTCCGTAATGATGGAGGTGCCTTCCGCCACGGCGGAAAGACCAATAGCAATAGGCTGAAGATCCGTAGGGAAACCGGGGTACGGCAGGGTTTGATAATCCACGGCGCTCGGGCGACCGTCCATGCGCACCCGGAAACCGTTCACATAGTCCTCAATGTCAGCGCCGGCAGACTTGAGCTTTTCCAGCGGCAGGTGCAGGTGCTTAGGAGCAATGCCACCCACCGTAATATCACCGCGAGTCATCACAGCAGCATAGGCCCAGGTACCCGCAACGATGCGGTCGCCGATAACCTCGTGCTCTGTTGGTTGCAGCTTGTCCACTCCCCGAATGGTGATGGTGGATGTCCCCTCCCCAGAGATATCGGCTCCCATCTCCTTAAGCATCGTGCACAAGTCGACGATCTCCGGTTCGCGGGCGGCATTGTGGAGTTGAGTTTCACCATCAGCAAGCACGGCGGCGGTAAGAATGTTCTCCGTCGCGCCGACGGAAGGGAAATCAAGCCGGATATTTGCCCCGTGGAGACGATCAGCTTCCGCCACCACAGCACCGTGTTCGATGCGTGTGCGCGCACCCATCTTCTCCAGCCCGGACTGGTGCATATCCAAGGGGCGGGAACCGATGGCGTCACCGCCTGGCAATGCCACCTTCGCGTGACCGCAGCGCGCGGTCAACGGTCCCAGCACACACACGGAAGCGCGGAATTGACGCACCGCATCGAAGTCCGCGTTGGAGTGCAGCTCGGCCGGGGTGGTGATGCGCACGGTGTGGCCATCAATCTCCACGGTGCAGCCAAGGCCCTCAAGGACCTTTCGCATTAGAGGGACATCGAGAATCTCAGGACAGTTGGTCAGCGTGGTGGTGCCCTCCGCCAACAGTGCCGCAGCCATCAGCTTCAGCACACTGTTTTTAGCACCGTCAACCTTGACGGTGCCCTGCAGGCGCGCCCCACCGGAGACAATAAATTGGTCTTTCACGCCCACCCAACTTACCTACAATCAGGGCAACGCGCCTATACGACGGGCCGCATTAACCGCCTCATAGCGAGTATGCGCACCCAATTTGCGCATGACAGAACGCAGATAGGACTTCACAGTTTCGGCACCAATGCCCATCTCCTCGGCAGCCTCAACGTTGGTATGGCCAAGGGCGACGCAAGAAAGAACATCGAGTTCGCGCGCGGACAGCTTGGTGGACTGCTTCACACGGACCGGAGAGACCATCTGATCACACAGTGCCTCAAGCTCCTTGCGAAGGTCTTCATCATTGACGCGGTTAGCCAGCATCCGCAGCTTGGAGTGCGTCGAGCGTACCTGCTCCCATTCGGCACCGTTCATCACATGGCCGCGCGCAGCACCACCCTTACCACCATCGGCCCGGCGCAGTGCGGAATTAACCGCCAAATCCTGCTCGAGGCAGCGGGCAGTCATGGTGACCTCCTCGATCACCTTGTCACCCAAGCGCACCGGCGAATGAACACCGACATAGAGGACTCCACGGATCTCACGCTGAACGGTAACTGGGACCGCCACGATGGAGTGCAGGCCTTCGTCTTGAATATAGCGATCATTCTCATGGCTAATCGTGGTAGCGCGGGTGTAATCGGAAACACCAACCGCGCGGCGAGTACTAACAACGCGCCCGCCGACGCCCACGTTCGCGTCAATCACCAAGTTCTGCAAAGCCGGGGTCCGCAGACCTACCCACTGGGTAATCTGCAGGCGATTATCCGGCAGCAAGGTTCCGTACATCGTGACGGGGATTCCCGTTGCAGTCTTCAGCGACGAGAGCGCTGCGCGTACGGCTTCGTCGTCATCCTTGAGTCGGTGCGGCTCCATGAGACTCTCTCTTACTCGGGGGTAACCAGCAGGTGCACCCACATTCCCCGCCTGAAACGGGGGTAGGTGAACACTATTTGCGAAGTATAACCGGCCGACGGGGGTAATTCTAAATCACGGCCCACCCTTCTCCTCCACCCCGAATCCCACATACGATGCCCGAATGCTCGGTTCAGAATTTATATACCACTCTGTCTACCGTTGGGGTGTAAGGTGTCTGCTGTACATCAGAAGTTATTTTCAAGGAGTCCACATCGTGGCTGTATATGACAACATTCTCGAGACCATCGGCGGCACCCCGCTCGTCCGCCTCAACCGCCTAACCGAAGGCCTCGGCGCTGAGGTCCTCGTGAAGGTTGAGTCCTTCAACCCCGCAAATTCCGTCAAGGATCGCATCGCCAAGGCGATTGTCGACACCGCCGTAGAATCCGGCGAGCTGAAGCCAGGCGGCACCATCGTCGAGGCCACTTCCGGCAACACCGGTATCGGCTTGGCACTCGTCGGCGCCGCCCAAGGTTACAAGGTCATCCTCACCATGCCGGAGACCATGTCCAACGAGCGCAAGGTTCTGCTGCGCGCTTATGGAGCAGAGATCGTCCTCACCCCGGGCGCTGCGGGCATGAAGGGCGCTGTAGAGAAGGCCAACGAGATTATCGCCGAAACCCCCAATGCCATCCTGGCTTCCCAGTTCGCCAACGAAGCCAACCCAAAGATCCACGAGGCAACCACCGGTCCTGAAATCTGGGAGGACGCCGAGGGCAAGGTTGACGCCTTCGTGGCTGGCGTCGGAACCGGCGGCACCGTCACCGGTGTTGGTCGCTACCTGCGCTCTCAGAACCCGGATACCTACCTCGTAGCCGTAGAGCCCTCCGATTCCCCTGTTCTGTCCGAGGGCAAGGCTGGCCCGCACAAGATTCAGGGCATCGGCGCTAACTTCGTCCCAGAGGTTTTGGACCGTGAGATCCTCAACGAGGTTCTTACCGCAACCACCGAAGAGTCCGTGTCCACCGCCCGCAAGCTGGCTACCGAAGAAGGCCTGCTCGTTGGTATTTCCTCCGGCGCCAACGTCTCTGCAGCACTCAAGCTGGCCGCTCGTGACGAGTTTAAGGGCAAGACCATCGTCGTTGTCGCCCCGGACTTTGGTGAGCGCTACGTCTCCACCATTCTCTTCGAGGACATCCGCGAAGCTTAAGGAATAGTCAACATGGCTCTCCGCGGGACGTCGCCAAGCACGGCGCCGTGATGAGCCTCCGAATAAAAGCGCCCTCTGTGCTAGGGGGCGCTTTTTCTTTCTGGATAGGATGGTTCGCATGCACATCTTGAAGATGATTCGTGAAGACCTCGCCAACGCGCGCGAGCATGACCCGGCCGCGCGCGGCGACGTCGAGAATGCCGTGGTCTATTCCGGCCTCCACGCTATTTGGGCGCACCGCATCGCCCACCGCATGTGGAAGCATGGTTGGCGCGGCCCCGCACGTATCCTGGCACAAGTAAACCGCTTCTTCACCGGTATTGAGATCCACCCTGGTGCCACCATCGGCCGCCGTTTCTTCATTGACCACGGCATGGGCATCGTTATTGGTGAAACCGCCGAAATCGGCGATGGCGTGATGCTCTACCACGGGGTCACGCTCGGCGGCCAGGTGCTCACGCAGACCAAGCGCCACCCAACGATCGGGGACAACGTGACCATCGGTGCCGGCGCCAAGGTACTAGGCCCCATCACCATCGGCGAAGGCTCCGCAGTAGGCGCTAACGCCGTGGTGACGAAGGATGTGCCCGCTAATCACACCGCTACGGGTATTCCGGCTAAGAACCGTCCTCGCAAGAAGAATGAGCGCATCAAGCTGGTGGACCCGGACTACTACATCTAAGGGCCCCAGAACCTGTCCTTAGAGGCTGCCCTCACGCTTAGTCAGACGCTGGTATTCAGGGTTCTTCTCAATAAACCGCGCTACGGCACTGCACGTTGGGATGACTTGGCGGCCTACCGTCGAGTCATCATCCAACGCCGCCTTAATGAGCGGCTTGGACAGGCCTTGGCCTTGAAAGGCCTCAGAGATTTCCGTGTGCGTGAACTCGCGCGTGGCTGCGGAGTCACTGTATTCGGCAAAACCCGCTTCCTCGCCATCGACGGTAATAACGAAGCGGGATTGATCGGTTTGGTGCGCAACAGAAGTAGTCATGCCGCCCATTAAACCAAAAAATGCACCAAAAAAGCCCCCTCCAAAAATGGAGGGGGCTATCTTGTGGCCAGAGCCAGGATCGAACTGGCGACCCCACACTTTTCAGGCGTGTGCTCTACCGACTGAGCTATCTGGCCAGAAGCCACTAGGACTTCGGCGACCCTGACGGGACTTGAACCCGCGACCTCCGCCGTGACAGGGCGGCGCGCTAACCAACTGCGCCACAGGGCCATTTTTAGTTTTCTCTTGTGCGCTGGGCACGAATAAGTACTCTACACACAGCTAGATAAGCACAGCAAATCAGCACGTCAGACTCAGTTTTACCGTGCACTAGACCTCGGTATACAGCCCACCCCACAGCACCTAGACCTATAAGCTTTCCCGCTCCACCGGCGGCATGCGCCAGCAGGATTAATCGCTGACGGAGACAAAACGACGCAAGCCCCGAGGCTTGTTTCTCTAACAATGCCTCGAGGCTTGAATATGGCGACCCTGACGGGACTTGAACCCGCGACCTCCGCCGTGACAGGGCGGCGCGCTAACCAACTGCGCCACAGGGCCATATATATTTACTTGTGTGCCAACACAAAGGTGTTGGTACCCCCAACGGGATTCGAACCCGTGCCGCCGCCGTGAAAGGGCGGTGTCCTAGGCCGCTAGACGATGGGGGCCCGTTGCCTTGAGGCAACTTTGTAAAAATATACTGGAGACATCCTTACTTAACCAAATCGCCCCGGCAGAAAGGTGAAAAACTATGACTGACCAGCGAGATACCTGTTCCTGCCATGAGCCGGGTGTACACGGCTACAACTCCAATGACGATCAAAAGGCGAAATACTTAGCGCGCCTCAAGCGCATCGAAGGGCAAACCCGCGGCATCCACCGCATGATCACCGAGGACCAATACTGCATTGACATCATCACGCAGATCTCGGCGGTAACCTCCGCGCTCGAGAATGTCTCCCTGGCGCTCTTGGAGGACCACATAGAACACTGCGTAGCGGGAGCAGCCGCAGAAGACGGGCAAGTAGCCACAGAGAAGCTCGAGGAGGCCATGCGGGCTATCAGGAAGCTCGTTAAGAGCTAGCCCTAACCCGGCCCTGCACGTGGGCCCCAAAACCAAAAAAGAGCCGCCCGAAGGCGGCTCTTTTTGTGGGCCCTGCGGGGCTCGAACCCGCGACCTGCGGATTAAAAGTCCGTAGCTCTACCAACTGAGCTAAAGGCCCAACGCCCAACCATCTTAGTAGGTCGCACTAAAGAAAACGAAATGGCCCTCACCTCCAGCGGAAAGGGCCACTACCTAGCAGAGATACGCAATTAGCCGCGCATGTCACCCTTCTCCATGAAGTTCACTTGGAAGTCAAAAGCGGTCTTCAGATCGTGCGGGGTGTGCTGGAACTTATTCGCCTTGGCACGCTCGAAGTACTCCTCCAGGAGCGGACGGTAGTCCGGGTGCGCCACGGCGATAACCTTCTCCACGCGCTCCTTCGGAGCCAGGCCACGCAGGTCCGCAACACCATACTCGGTGATGATGACCATGGTGTCGTGCTCAGTGTGGTCGGTGTGAGACACGAAAGGCACGATGGCGGAAATAGCGCCGCCCTTTGCCACCGACGGGGACACGAAGGTGGAGATGTAGGCGTTACGGGTGAAGTCACCCGAGCCGCCGGTACCGTTCATGATGCGGGAGCCGGAGACGTTGGTGGAGTTGATATTGCCGTAGATGTCGCCCTCAATCATGCCGTTGGAGGAGATCAGGCCAACGCGGCGGATAACCTCCGGGTGGTTGGACACCTGCTGTGGGCGCAGGATGATGTGCTTGGCGTAGCGCTCAGCCTCAGCGTTCATCTTGTCCGCATACTCCGGGGACAGGGCGAAGGAGGTAGCAGAGGCGACGGTCATCTTGCCGGCGTCGATAAGATCCAGCATGCCGTCCTGGATAACCTCGGTGTAGGCCTGAATGTTTTCGAACTTGGAATCCAGCAGGCCGGCCATCACTGCGTTCGGGACGTTGCCCACACCGGACTGCATGATGAACTTGTCATACTCCAGGCGTCCGGCAGCAACCTCGCCCTCGAGGAACTCAATGAAGTTCGCAGCGATCTTCTCAGAGACCTCATCCGGAGCCTTGAACGGAGCATTGCGGTCCGGGGCGTTGGTCTTGACTACAGCCACGACCTTCTCTTCCGGGATCTCAATGTAGGTGGTACCAACGCGGTCAGCCGGCTTGGTAATCGGGATCGGCTGACGGTTCGGCAGCTTCTCAATGCGGTAGATATCGTGCATGCCCTCGAGGTTGAGGGACTGCCACTCATTGATCTCAATGATGATCTTGTCGGCGGCCTCGATGTACTCGAGGTTGTTACCTACTGCGGAGGAGGGAACGATATTTCCCTTCTCATCGATACGCACGGCCTCAATAATGGCTACCTGGAAGTCACCGTAGAAACCTTCCTCCACCTGCTGGCCAGAGTGTGAGAGGTGAACATCCTGGTAGAGGGCGGAGCCATCGTTGAAGCGGCCGCGCAATGCCGGATCAGAGTTGTATGGGGAGCGGAAGCGAATGGCGTTTGCCTCAGCCAGGACGCCATCGCAGTCCGGGGCGGTAGAGGCACCGGAGAAGACGTCGATCTTGAATTCCTCCCCCGCCTCGTGGGCCGCCTTTGCCTTTTCCGCGATAGCGGTCGGCAGGGCCTTGGGGTAGCCAGCACCGGTAAAGCCGGAGATTCCCACACGATCACCGTGGTTGACGAACTGTGCGGCCTCGTCAGCGCTCATCACGAGCTTCTCAAACGGCGCGTATGCAATTCTCTCAGACATTAGTCCTCCTTTTATGTGCAGAAACGACCTACGTTACGGTCCTTTCCTATTAGTTACATGCACCACACTAGCGAATCAGTGGCGAATTTACCGCACTCTGCCCCAAACCGTGTGCACACCTCACTTTCCGCATCAGAATTTGCCACCCCAGGCTCTTTCCGCGCACAATTGGCGGCGTGACTCTTGCAATCGGAAAAATCCAGCTCAACTCCCCCGTTGTCCTCGCCCCCATGGCTGGCGTGACCAACGTGGCTTTTCGCGTGCTGTGCCGTGAGCAAGAGATTGAAAAGACCGGGACTGTCTCCGGGCTCTACGTGTGCGAAATGGTCACCGCTCGCGCCTTGGTCGAGCGCAACCCCAAGACCCTGCACATGACCACCTTCGATCCCCAAGAACAGCCCCGCTCGCTGCAGCTGTACACCGTCGATCCGGAGTACACTTACAAGGCTGCCAAGATGATCGTGGATGAGAACTTGGCGGACCACATCGATATGAACTTTGGCTGCCCGGTCCCCAAGGTCACCCGCCGCGGCGGGGGTTCTGCCCTTCCTTATAAGCGCCGCCTGTTTGGCAACATCGTCTCCGCCGCAGTCAAGGCGACTGAGGGCACGGATATTCCAGTCACGGTGAAGATGCGCGTCGGCATTGATGAAGAGCACAAGACACACCTCGATGCCGGGCGTATCGCTGTGGCGGAAGGAGCCGCAGCAGTTGCTTTGCACGGGCGCACTGCCGCCCAGCGCTACTCCGGTCACGCCGACTGGGGCGAAATCGCCCGCTTGAAGGAGCACTTGGCAGACACAGGCATCCCAGTCTTGGGCAACGGCGATATCTTCAAGGCAACCGATGCGCACGACATGATGGAGCAAACTGGATGTGACGGCGTCGTGGTGGGCCGCGGCTGTTTGGGCCGCCCGTGGCTTTTTGCGGAACTCTCCGCCCACCTGCGGGGTGAACCAGTACCGGAAGAGCCCACGCTAGGCGAAGTCACGCGCATCATGCTCCGCCACGCAGAGCTTCTAGCCCAGCATGAGGGCGAGGCTCAAGCCAGCCGCGATATTCGCAAGCACATTGGCTGGTACCTGCGTGGTTTTCCCGTGGGCGGCCAGGTACGTGCGGGCCTTTCTCGCGTCAATTCCTTGGAGGATCTGCGCGAACTGCTGGCGCCGTGGGCCGACTCGCCTGCGCTTGCCGACGACGCCGATGGTGCCCGCGGCCGCCAGGGCTCACCCGCCAAGGTAGTCCTTCCCGAGGGTTGGCTCGATGATCCGGAGGATGCCACTGTGCCGGAAGGCGCGGAGATTATGCACTCCGGCGGCTAACCGCGATTATTCAAACTTGTTGTTCGACAGGCACTAGACCAATAGTTCAGCTAAAGTACGTGGCATGCGCGCTGCTTACCGTGAACAGTTGGATAATTTTTCTCATGATCTCATCATCATGAGCACGACCGTCCATAAGCTGATGGCCCTCGCCTCCCAGGCGTTAATCAAGGCCTCCCTGCAACCGGCTGAGGAGGCTGTGTCACTGCGCGATGAACTGGATGAGGTGCGCTCGCGGTGCGAAGACCGCGCGGTCTCCCTGCTAGCCTTGGAAAATCCGATGGCCAAGGATCTCCGCCAGGTCATCTCTTCCATCTATATTGTTGAAGACTTTTATCGCATGGGCCGCCTGTCCCAGCACATTGCAACGAGTGCCCGCCGCCGCCACCCCGAGCCAGTGGTACCAGCAGACATCATGGGCTACTTCGAGGAATATGCGCGCCTCGTTCTCGATATGTCCGCGGGGCTCAAGGACATCCTCATCACCCGCGATCCGGAGCTAGCCCTTCGGTTGACCGAAGATGATGATGCCGTCGATGACATCAACCATCACCTGCTGCGCATGCTGACCCAGCGGGAATGGAAAGGAACAGTGCGCCAGGCCGTGGAAACCTCGCAGCTATCGCGTTACTACGAGCGTTTCGCCGATCATTGTGCCGCCGCTGCCGGTCGCATTATTTATCTTGCAACGGGCCTGGACCCGGACCGCTATATGCGCAAGCGTGATCAGGAGCAACGCGAAGCCGAGCTAGAGGCCCGCATGGCAGAGCTGGAGCGCCAGTTCCATCACTAGATGAGGCTCATGCTCGAAATAGCTGCCGATCCACCGCTAGTAACACCTAGCTCATCCTGAAAACACAAAAGCCGGTGCCCACTCCTAGACCTTAAACAGTCGATAGAGGGCGCCGGCTTTCGGCACTATGGCGCTATCGGTGTTTAGCCAAAGCGGCCGGAGATGTAATCCTCGGTGTCCTTCTTGGAGGGGTTCTCGAAGATCTTGGTGGTGTCATCGAACTCGACGAGGTGGCCCGGCTTTCCGGTGGCTTCTAGAGAGAAGAAACCGGTCTTATCGGACACACGGGCTGCCTGCTGCATGTTGTGGGTGACGATAACGATGGTGAAGTTTTCCTTCAGCTCGTGGATGAGGTCCTCAACAGCCAGGGTAGAAATCGGGTCAAGTGCCGAGCACGGCTCGTCCATGAGGAGGACCTCCGGTTCCACGGCAATCGCACGGGCGATGCACAGACGCTGCTGCTGTCCACCGGACAGGCCGCCGCCCGGCTTATCCAGGCGGTCCTTAACCTCATCCCAGAGGTTGGCGCCGCGCAGAGACTTTTCGGCAACTTCCTTCAGTTTCTTCTTGTTCTTCTCGCCGGAGAGCTTCAGGCCGGCAACAACGTTGTCCTCGATAGACATCGTGGGGAACGGGTTAGCCTTCTGGAAAACCATGCCGATGGTGTTGCGAACGGATACCGGGTCAACCTTGGCGCCGTAAATATCTTGGCCGTCCAAGAGGACCTCGCCCTTGACATAGGCGCCGGGGATGACCTCGTGCATACGGTTCAAGGTGCGCAGAACGGTGGACTTACCGCAGCCGGAAGGGCCGATAAAGGCGGTCACGGCCTTCGCCGGAATTTGCATGTTGACGTTCTGCACGGCGTGGAAGTCGCCGTAGTAAATGTTCACGTCATTGAGCTCAAGCTTAGACATTAGGAGTTTCTCCTCTTAAGAATGTATGGCGGAATCGAGTGTTACGGCGATCTATTTCTTGACCGAGAACTTCGCGGAGATGACACGGGCCGCGATGTTAAGGACAGCGATAAGGATAACCAGCGTCAGCGCTGCACCCCAGAGCTTATCCAGGACAGCCGGTTGTGCGCCGGCCTTGTACATATCCAGCATCATCAGCGGTAGCGAGGACTGCGAGCCCTTGAACGCGTCCCAGTTGATGATGGAGGAGGAACCAACAAGGACCAGCACCGGAGAAGACTCACCCATCACACGCGCAACCGCGAGCATGATACCGGTAACGATGCCGGACAGGGCGGTCGGCAGGACGATGCGAGCAATGGTCTTCCACTTCGGAACGCCCAGTGCATAGGAGGCCTCACGCAGGTCCATCGGGACAACACGGAGCATCTCTTCGGTGTTGCGAACCACGATCGGAATCATCAGCAGCACCAAGGAAAGCGCCACGGCGAAGCCGGAGCGGCCAAAGCCGAAGAGCGTGATCCACATAGCGAAGATAAACAGCGCGGCAACGATGGACGGCACACCGGACAGGATGTCCACCATGAAGGTGGTGGTACGGGCGAGCCAGCCGCCCTTGGAATACTCCACCAAGTAGATAGCGGTAAAGATACCGATCGGGATGGAGATGATGGAGGCTAGGACGGTTTGGACGAAGGTACCAACGATGGCGTGAGCAGCACCGCCGCCCGCAACGCTGTTCATGACACCGCGCTGGGACGTGGTCCACCAATCGGCGCTGAAGATGATGCCGCTGCCGCGGGCAAAGAGTTCCCACAGAACCCAAACCAGAGGGATCATGGCGATAATCATGGCCACCCATACCACGACGGTGGCAATGGTGTTGGTGGCCTTTCGGGAAGCCGAAATATCAAGGAAGGTAGCGCCTGCGGAGGCAGGCTTGGCGTTTGTAGTAGTAGTCATTGTGTCCTCCTCCCTACTTCTTCTTCACGATGGTGCGGGCAATGGCGTTGACCACGAAGGTCAGCAAGAACAGCATGAGGCCAGCGGCGATGTAGGCACCTGCGCGCATCTCATTACCGAACTCTGCGGATGCCAAGGCGATGGCCATGGCGAAGGTCGTACCGCCGTCGAAGAGCGAGAAGCGGAAGTCCACGAGCGGGGAGACAACCATGTACAGAGCCATGGTCTCACCCAGTGCACGTCCAAGACCGAGCATGGAGCCGGCGATGTAACCGGACATACCGAAGGGGAGCACCGTCATCCGGATAACTTCCCAGCGGGTTGCGCCCAGCGCCAAGGCAGACTCAATCTGACCAGGAGGAGTTTGGACGAAGACCTCACGTGCCGTAGCGGCGATAATCGGAAGAATCATCACGGCCAGCACGATGCCACCGGTGAAGAGGTTACGGCCGGTAGCAAACGACGGCGAGTTATCAAAGACGGTGAAAAGGAAGAACCCACCAGCCCAGGACTCCAGCCACGAGTAGAAACCGGAGAGAGCTGGACCGAGGACCTGCCAGCCCCACAGACCATAAACAATGGACGGGACTGCAGCGAGCATGTCCACGAGGAAGCCCAGCGGCTTGACCAGACGTGCCGGCGCGTAGTTAGACAGGAAGATGGCAATCGCCAGTGCAACCGGCATAGCCAGCAGCAGGGCGAAGACGGAGATAAGAACCGTAGTGCCGAACATGGTCGGGATACCGAACTTCATCGCGGAAGTATCGCCAGTCTCCCAACGGCCACCGTAGGTGAAGAACCCCATGATGCCACCGTCGTTGACGCCCAGGGCTGGCACGGCACGCCACAGCAAGAAGCCCGCAATGGCAGCAATCATGACGGTGATCAACGTGGCCGAAGCAGAAGAAAGGAATTCGAAGACTCGGTCACCCGGGCGCTTAACTCCGCTGCTGGAGTTAGCCTTGGTAAGTTCTTCGGATCCGCCGGTAGAAGGCCGCTCAGCAGCGGAGACGGAAAGCTCCGTCTGCTCGGGCGCCGTGGTGAGATTATTGTCTGCCATGAGACGTTCTAATCCTTTTCAGCGTTAAGAATGGAGTTTGTCGTTACATACCTGCGCCCCCAAAGCGCGATTCGAGTGCGGCAGTGGGGGCGAAGAGTATTTAGCTTTGTTGAGCTCTAGCGCTTACTGCAGAGCGTCAACAGCAGCCTTCAGCTTGTCCAGGTGTGCACCCTCAACCGGGATGAAGCCCTGAGAAGCAAGCTGGTCATCTTGGTGATCCAGGACGGTGGTGAAGAAGGCCTTAACCAGAGCGGAGGTCTCCTCATCGTAACCAGCGGAGCAAACAATGTTGTAGGTGGTCAGGATGAGCGGGTATGCGCCCTCGTCGTCAGACGCGAACAGAGCGTCGGAGTCAACAACCATGTTGTGCTCGGACTCGGTCTCCTTGAACTCCAGGTTCTCCAGAGCAACGTTGACGGACTCGGTGTTCAGCTCAACCGGGCCGTGGCCGAAGTCGATCTTTGCCTTCTGAACGCCGTCTGCTTCCTTCTGGTCAGCGAAACCGGACTCAACGTAGGTGATAGCACCCTTGATGTTGGCAACCTGGTCAGCAACACCAGCGGAGCCGTTGGCGCCCTCACCAACTGCATCCGGGAACTGCTTGCCCTCGGTGTCCCAGTCGCCGGTAGCGGCCTTCAGGAACTTCTGGAAGTTGGCGGAGGTACCGGACTCATCAGAGCGGAAGATGACGGTGATGTCCTCGTCCGGCAGGTCGGTGCCTTCGTTGTCAGCGGCGATTGCCTCGTCGTTCCACTTGGTGATGTCACCCTTGAAGATCTTGGCCAGGGTCTCGGTGGAGAGGTTGATCTCGGTACCCTCGAGGTTGTAAGCGATAGCTACCGGACCGATGGTGGTCGGCAGGTGCCATGCCTCGTTGCCGCCACAGCGCTCAGCAGCAGCCTCCACCTCACCGTCATCCTCCTTCAGAGCGGAGTCGGAACCAGCGAAGTCGGCCTGGCCGTTGGTGAAGGCCTCAACGCCAGCGCCGGAGCCGGAAGCGTTGTAGGACAGGGAAGCGTTCGGATGATCCTCAGAGAATGCGGTCTGGAAGTAAGACATTGCATTCTGCTGGGAGGACGCGCCGTCACCGACGAGCTCGCCGGAGACGTCAGAGCCCTCGGAGCCGCCTTCAGCGGAGCCGGAGTCGTTGGACTCGGAGCAAGCGACGAGAGCGGTGGAGGTGGCGGCGACGATGCCGAAGATAGCGGCAGTGCGCTTGAAGTTGCGAATCACGGGGAACCTTTCCGGTACGGATACAAGAGAATGATTTTTCGAGGAAATCGCCCCCAACCCTCTCCAAAGGCAAGCGCGATTAACTCACGGGAAGTAAAGCTATATGCGGAGGGTTAACCCCACAGGGATCAAGAGGTGAACAATCGGTTAACTTGTACCAAAAGGCGGTGAGACTAGTCACTTTTCGCCCAGACGCAGTGCTCCTCCGCAGTACCAAAGCCGAGCTTCTCATAGGCCTTTACTGCCGGCTCATTGTCCGCCTCGACGTACAAGATGATCTTGTCCGCACCTTTAGCCACCATGCGCTGTAAGCCAGCGGTGAGCAACGGGCCACCGAGCCCGCGCCCGCGATAGTCCTCGCTCAGCCCCACAACATAGACCTCACCGAAGGCTGGTATGTCCTCCTCATGCCATTTCAGCCAGTGAAAGCCGGCCATTGTTGGGGCACTGTGTGCACCACCATGTGAATCCCACAGGAAGAGCACGTCGGCCGGGTCGAACCATTCGGCTTCCATCCCACGGTGTAGGCGCTCTAGGTCCCACCCACCTTGCTCTGGGTGCCAGGAAAAAGCCTCGTTGTTGGCTCGTAACCACTCCGCCTCGACGTGCTCGCGCCCGAAACGCTCGACCGACTCCGTGTACGTGCAGATCTCTAGGCCCTTCACCTTTGCGGACGCTTCCTCCGACGCGCGTAGGTCCCGGCCCTCAATAGCCATCACGAGCAAGCGCCTGACGACGTCCATCCCATTGCGCTTCGCCAACGCTTGCGCTGCTGGGAGGTTGCCGTGTGCCCAGATCTGGGGGGAGGTCGGGAGGGCGTCGACAAGCGCCTGCCCCACCCCGCGCCTGCGGTGTTCGACGTCGACGACGAGCTCTACCGTCTGCCCTTCGACGGCAGCCACGCCTGCTATCTCACCGTCTTCGATTGCAAGCAGGTGGCGGTGCCCAAGGCGACCATCTCGCAGGCCGACCATAAACTGCTCGGAGAACGGCGCATAACCATCGTGCGTTTCGGCGCGTGTGGCCAACTCCTCCACGCGCTGTGCCAAATCCGGATTCTGCGGCAGGGCAAAGGTCTCAATATTCATGTTTCCCAGCTTACGTGCGGTAGTAATAGAAGGGTGACCGTCATCTATCTCAGCCGCCCCGTCGTCCGACTCGCCGCCGTCGCGGGCGTGGTCCTGACCGCATGGCTGGCGGATTCCGCGGTGGCGATGCATGCCGAGCACACCGTGGCACAGAAGGCGAAAGCCAGTTCCCAGCTGGAAAGCAGCCCCAATGTGTACATCGGCGGCGTTCCTTTTACCCTCGGCGCGCTGACCAAAGAGGTTCCTTACCTCGAGGTCAACTCCTCCGACGTGGAGGTACCCAAGCTCGGGATGGTCAACGCTTCCACGACGCTGCGCGATATCACCATTCGCCCCGAACAACTCTTCAGCGGGGACCTGGAAGGTGCTCCGGTCTCCACCTACACGCGCAGCATTAGCATCGACGGAGTAGCCCTCGGCCGCCTGCTGGGCATTACGGACCTATCCATCGCCAACCCAGATGACATGTCCCCCACTGGTGGCCCGTCTGCCGAAGCGGAGCTCACCGGCACGCTGCCAGGAGACACCACTAAGTCCACGGCGACGGTAACGCTGCGCCTCGTCGGTCCGGAGTTTCGCATGAGCGTCTACGGGACCGATGATGAACGCCTCAAGAAAGCGTTCGGGCTGGTCTTGGATACTCGTCAACTACCGTTGCCTGCCCAGGCCACCTCCGTGAAGCTGCACGGCGGCTCCATCACCTTCGAGGTGCAGCGCCGCAACATCACGTTGAAGACCGCGCAGCTCTCACCGCTGGAGATCGACGGCTCAGAAGAAAAGGCCGTCGAGGATGCAGCGCAGAAGGCACAAGACACGGCCAACCAAGTGGGTAGCGCACCAACGACTCCGCCGAGCTGGCGCCAGAACTAGTTGATTCGAATGAGGTCCCGCAGGATCCTGCGGATGCTGCGGTGCGTGGGCGGGGTCGGGTCGATGGGAGCGAATACCTCCAATGCGTCCGCTTCCGATTCCAGGTGCACTTCTGTGAAAGTGCCTTCCGACTCCCCATCCGCCTGAAAACGGTGTGGTTTCGGGCACACCAGATCCACCTCGACGGCATCCTCGAAGTGCAGCGTACGGGCATCCGTAACTTTATTCAGCCAGTGGCGGTGATCCACGCCGAAGAGGTGGAGCACACCGACGAGACCATCAATACCGCCAAGGTCTGACACCCCGAATAGGCCAAGTCCTTGGTCGAAGGAGTTGCGCGGATTGGTCACCACGGGCAGTGGGCCGAGGAAAGTCCACGGGTTGGTGTTGGAGGTGAACATGACGGGTACGTCATCAGCCGCGAAGGTTTCTCCCGAACTCGAGCGCGCACGCACGCTAATGCGCGGTGGGCGGATGCGGGCGCGCTGATAAGCCTGAAAGGTCACGGCCAAATAGCGCAACGGGGTAGCTGCAAAGCCCAACTCCCGAGCACGGTCCACGCGAGCCAGCACGTCGGCGTCCAACCCGAAACCAGCATTGACCGCGAACCATCTGTCATTCCACACACCTAAGGAGACGGTGCGACGCGTATTGCGCTCCAGCATCCGAGCCAACACGTGCGCTGCCTCGACCGGGGTATTAGGGAAACCAAGGGCGCGAACGAAGACATTGGCAGAACCAGTGGGGATCACTGCGAGTGCTGGAATCTCCTGGGGGCTGGGGCGCTCTGCGGAATCTGCAGGACCCAGCAGCCCGTTTACAACCTCATTCACCGTGCCATCGCCGCCGAAGACCAAGATGACATCGAAGTCTTCCCGCGTCATGCCGCGCACCATATCCTGCGCGTGCCCCGGGTAGTGCGTGAAGCGGGCCAGCAGCTGCAGCCCCTCCACGTCCCGAATAACGGGCAGAACCTCACGGAAAAGGGCCGAATTCTGACTCGTGGAGTTCGGGTTTGAGATCAGCAAAACGCGCATGACTCCCAAGACTACTGGAGCCTAGTGGTTACCGTGATGCCACCACGACTACGCTGGGGCAGCATGAGCGAACAGACTAATAGTGAAAACCAGACGGAAAATACCCACCCGGAGAACACCAAGATCGACGGCAACGCAGCCGTTAACCAAGCTGCTGAAGCGTGGAAGGATGCTGCCTCCCGCAACATTCCTACCGTTGATGTGGCTGATAACCCCCTGCCGGATGAGACGGCGAACCTACGCCAAGGCCCGTCACTGCACGATGGCCTCCTGGGGCTTCTCCCCCTCGTCGGTGTCTGGCAGGGCGAAGGCCAGGCTCACAGCACCGACGGCGAACAGTACGCCTTTGGCCAGCAGCTCATCATCGCCCACGACGGTGAGAACTACCTGACCTACACCTCCCGCACCTGGAAGATCGATTCCGAGGGCAAACCGGTGGGCCCAGATGTCCGCGAGTCCGGATTCTGGCGCATCTCCCTCAAGGACGAGATTGAGATGACCTACACCTCCTCCAATGGCATCAACGAGATCTTCTACGGCTCGCTGTTCAACGAGCGCGCCTGGCAGCTGGAATCTGCGTCCACCATGGTCACGGAAACTGGGCCTACCAACCTCGGCCCCGGCAAGCGTATGTATGGCCTCATGCCGAACAACAACCTGGGCTGGGTAGATGAGCGGCTTGTCGACGGCGAAATGCGCCCCTTCATGTCCGCCGAGCTCACCCGCGTGGCAGGCTAATCAGCAGGCGAGCTAGCTGAGCTAGCTAACGCTAGCTCGCAGTACGAGGGAGTCTAGCGCGCCAGGGCGGCGTCGATCAGCGCGCGTATTTCCTCCGCGTTCGCCGGCGCCTTGAGCTTCTTGCCATCGAGGCGCGTCACGCGCACCGCCGTGCGCACTGAAGACACAAGCCACACCGAGTCGGCTTCCTCGAGGTAGCGCAGGTCAAGCTCCTTCGCCTTGCAGCGATAGCCCTGATCGGAGGCGTATTCGAAGAGCGCCGCTTGCGTCGTGCCGGGCAAAATACCCTTACCCGCAGGCGTGCGCAGCTTCGCCCCCTTGACCGCCACCACGGTAGAGGTGGCGCCTTCCAGCACCAGTCCCGTATCGGGATCAGTAAAGATCACATCATCAAACCCACGCTCGCGTGCCAGGCGCAGCGTAGCCATTGTGGCCGCATAATTCAGCGTTTTCGCAGGTAGCTCCTCCGCTACTTGCCACAGGCGCGGGGTGCTCATCACCTTGACGCCGGTAGCGCGCTGTGCCACAACCGCGTCTGAAACCTCCTGAACCACCACCCAGGCCGTGGGCACACCGGTGGAGGCGCGGCCCCGGGTATAAGTCCACGTGCACTTGGCTTCTAGCGACGAGCCCTCCTCTCCATCCGCGCCGGCGGGGCCATAGAAGTCCGCGATGGCCAGCTCAGTGGCTTCTTGCCACTTGTGCATCGGCGGCTCCGGCAGATCGAGCGCGCGGGCGGAATGCCGGAAGCGCTCCGCGTGGCGGTGAAAATTAGCGGCCTTGCCATTACGGACGAGGAGGGACTCGAAGATCCCGTCGCCGCGCGTCACCGCGGCATCATCCCAATAGACCAACGGAAGGTTCGGCATATGACGCCGCACCGACCCTCCAAACGGTTCCACAACGTAGATGACCGGCTCTTTCCTGCGCTGAAGGCTCATAGACCCGATTATGCCCTACCATCGGAGGGCGTGAGTTACTCTTCGCCACTTCTTTCCCGGCCCGGAGCTACTGAGTTCCAGGGCAGCACGCTTGTCGATGTCTCCGGGGTCCCCTGGCACTATGGAAACCCCCTTGTGGAGCAGCGCGCGGTAGAGACAGGTTCCGCCATCATCGACCGCTCCCATCGCCGCGTCATCGCGGTGTCTGGCCCCGATGCCCGTGCCTTCCTGCATAACCTGCTGAGCCAGAAGCTCGACGATGTAGACAGCGGCTTTTCCGCAGGCGCTCTTGACCTCAACATTCAGGGCCACGTCCTACACCACATGGATCTGTCCTTCGACGGGGACACCTTTTACCTCGACGTGCCCACAGCACAGTTCGAGTCTTTGCGAGATTTCCTTACCGCCATGGTGTTCTGGTCCCAGGTCACCGTGGAGGAAGCAGACGCGGCGGTCATCACGGTTCTGGGGCAGTCGCTGCAGCAGCCCTCGGCGGCCTTGGTCGAGCGTTCTGTGCAGTGGCCGGGCTGTCCACGCCAGGATTTCCTCGTGCCGCGCCAGCGGCTCGATGCTGCCGTAACAGAGCTGGAGAAGCAGGGCGGAAGCTTAGCGGGTCTCATGGCATATACCGCAGAGCGAGTGCGCGCACGTGAGCCCGAACGGGCTGCTGACCTCGATGAGAAAACCATCGCCCATGAGGTTCCACAATGGATCCGGCGCAACGACGATGTGCCCGCATTCGTTCATCTAGAAAAAGGTTGCTACCGCGGACAGGAGACAGTAGCGCGCGTAGAGAACCTCGGCCGCTCTCCCCGTTTGCTGGTGATGCTTTACCTCGACGGGTCCGCTCCAGAGCGCCCCGATAGCGGCGCCGACATTACGCTCGGGGGACGGCGCGTTGGCCGGCTCGGCACCGTGGTGGAGGACTGCGATTATGGCCCCATCGCACTTGGTCTGATTAAGCGCAGCGCTCTCAACAACGGGGATCTGAACATTGGCTCTGTGGCAGCTTCGGTTGAACCAGAGTCCATCCCCACCGATGAGGGCCCCAAGGCCGGGCGCGCCGCTGTGGACCGCCTACGCGGAAAGTAGTGGCGAATTACACATTCGCCTCTTCTCCGCGGGCTAGAGCCCTTTTCGACGCGACGCTGGGGGGTAGTTCGGAATTTTTTCGTCACACAGGCTATGGTGTCTTACAGGAACATACACATATCTGACTAAGACGATGGGGCGGCCAAGAATCCCTGGACCGCCCTACACACCTCAAGGGGGTCATGCACATGGGACGCGGACGCGCAAAGGCAAAGCAGACCAAAGTTGCACGCCAGCTGAAGTACAATTCGCCCGAGATGGACCTGGATTCGCTCCAGCGTGAACTCGCCTCACAGAACTCCAAGCGCTCCCGCGATGAGGACGAGGACCCGTACTCGGAGTACGCGGATTACGAAGACTATGCGGATCGCTGGAACTCGGACGAGTGGGATGAGGATGATTCCGACGCGCGCTAAGCGCTTGGATCACTTCCCCACCGTGCACAGCACGTAAGCGAAGGGCCGGCAAGGCTTCCCTCAATAAGAGGAGGAAACTGCCGGCCCTGTTCCTTTCCCAGGTTCCTTTCCTAGGACCTAGAACCCTGGGTGCTCGCCCGTCATCAGAACGCGCGGCTCGCCTTCTTCGGCAACGCGGACGGTGCCCAGCTCCCATGCTTCAACGTGGCGGGCAGTCATCATGGCCAGTGCGCGCTCGCGATCCTCCGGCGCAACGACGGCGATCATGCCGACGCCCATGTTGAAGGTCTTCTCCATCTCTTCGAGCGCCACCTTGCCCACCGAGGAAATGGTCTTGAAGATCTGGCCCGGAGTCCACGTCGAGCGGCTCACCTCAGCGGTCAGGCCCTCCGGGATGACGCGCTCCAGGTTGCCAGCGAGGCCACCGCCGGTGACGTGGCAGAAGGTGGACACCGCGCACTCAGAGACCAGGGCCAGGCAGTCCTTGGCGTAGATACGGGTAGGCTCCAGTAGTTCCTCACCGAGAGTACGGCCCAGGTCTTCCATATAGCCGTCAAGCGGCAAACCGGCCTGCTCCAGGAGGACGTAGCGCGCCAAGGAGTAGCCGTTGGAGTGCAAACCAGAGGACTTCATAGCGATCAGGACGTCGCCGTCACGTACCTTGTCTGGGCCGAGGAGCTCATCGGCCTCCACCACGCCAACGGCGGTGGCGGAGACGTCGTATTCATCCTTGCCCATGACGCCTGGGTGCTCCGCGGTCTCACCGCCGAGGAGGGCAGCACCAGCCTGGACGCAGCCCTCAGCAATGCCCTTCACAATCTCCGCTACCTTTTCCGGAACAACCTCGCCCACCGCGATGTAGTCCTGCAGGAAAAGCGGCTCGGCTCCGCACACGACGAGGTCATCCACGCACATGGCGACGAGGTCGATGCCGATGGTGTCGTGCTTATCCATGGCCTGGGCCACGGCCAGCTTGGTACCCACGCCATCAGAGCCAGCTGCGAGGACCGGCTCCTTGTAGTCCCCCAGCTTGAACAGGCCGGCGAATCCGCCGAGCCCACCCATCACCTCGGGGCGGGTGGCACGCTTGGCGTGGGGGGTAATTAGCTCTACTGCGCGGTCGCCTTCCTCAATGTTGACGCCGGCGGCAGCATACGTGTTCTCGCTCATGAATGACTTAGTCCTTATTCCTTAGTTTGTCGTCGAGCCCTGCAGGGTGCGCACGGCCTCAGCATTCGGGTTTCCGGCGGGCAGTCCGAGTGGGTACTTCCCATCGAAGCATGCGCAGCACAGTTCGTTGCGTGGCTGTTGGGTAGCCGCCACCATCTCATCGGTGGAGACGAAGCCCAGCGAATCCGCACCGATCGCGGTGCAGATGGTCTGTGCTACTTCTTCCGGATCATCGGAGGGGTTGGCATTGGCAATAAGCTCGCCTGGCGAGGCAAAGTCGATGCCGTAGAAGCATGGCCATTTCACCGGCGGGGCGGCAATGCGCACGTGGACTTCGGCAGCGCCGGCTTCCCGCAGCATCCGGATTAGTGCGCGCTGCGTGTTACCACGCACGATCGAATCATCCACCACCACGATGGACTTGCCTTCGATGACCTCCCGCAGCGGATTGAGCTTGAGGCGAATGCCCATCTGTCGCTGGGTCTGTGTGGGCTGGATGAAGGTGCGCCCCACATAGGAGTTCTTCACCAAGCCATGCGCAAAGGTCAGCCCGGATTCGCGGGCATATCCCACGGCGGCCGGGTTGCCGGACTCAGGAACGGGGATCACCATGTCCGCATCGGGTGCTGGGTACTGGCGCGCTAGACGACGCCCAATTTCCACGCGCGTAGCGTTGACCGAACGGCCCTTGATATTGGTATCCGGCCGCGCCAGGTAGACATATTCGAAGACGCAGCCGTGGCGCTTAGTTTCTGCAAAGCGCTCGGAGCGAATGCCCGTCTCATCGATAGCAACGAGTTCGCCCGGTTCGATCTCCCGAATAAATTGCGCGCCGACGATATCGAGCGCACAGGTCTCACTGGCTACCACCCAGCCCGTGTTGAGCCGACCGAGGGCAAGCGGGCGCACGCCATGCGGGTCGCGGGCGGCGTAGAGGGTGTGCCCGTCCGTAAAGGTCAGGCAGTACGCTCCTTTCACGGTGGGCAAGAGCTGCAAAGCGGAATCGAACACGCTACTGTCTTCGCTCACGCCATCAGCCAACAAGATGGACAGACACATGGAGTCCGAAACGGACTCTTCCTGCGGTTTGATGAGCCCGCGTTCCACAGCCTTGGTGCGCAGCTCCTGGTAGTTCACCAAGTTTCCGTTGTGACCAAGCGCGATGTCGACGCCGCTGGGCGACGTCCCAAACATCGGCTGTACATTCGACCATTCCTTGCCACCCGCAGTGGAATAACGCGTGTGGCCGACGGCCACGTTTCCGTGCAGTGAGGTGAGGATGGATTCATCGAAGACATTGGAGACTAGGCCCATGTCTTTGAAGACAACAATGCGGTCATCATCCCCGACCGCGATGCCGGCGGCCTCTTGACCGCGGTGCTGGAGGGCGAAAAGTCCGAAGTAGGTTAACTTGGAAACCTCTTCTCCTGGTGCCCAAACACCGAAGACTCCGCATTCTTCGCGGGGCTCCGGATCCAGGCTGGGATCCGTAGACAGGGGCTTAGTCATGCTCTGGACGTGTTCAGCTACCACGGCGCTAATCCTAGCCGTTCCGGCCAGTGAAAACTAACGGAATCACGGGCAGGCAGCCAGCGATCTCGTGAGAACGGGAGCCGGAGGCGTCCACGCGGCCGTCGTGAAGCGCCTGCTCCCAGTCCAGGACGCCCGTGGCCAGCTGCAACCACGTCTGGGGATCCGTCTCCACCACATTCGGAGGAGTACCCCGGGTGTGCCGAGGCCCGGCGATACACTGCACTGCCACGAATGGGGGGACCCGCAATTCCACGGAGTGACCCGGCGCGTCCGCCTCCAACAGGCGAGCTGTGGTCCGAGTGGCTTTCGCAAGGGCCGGGCGACCTGGTTTTTCCACCCCTTCAGGGTCACGGATCCACTCCTCCACCGCTTCGACAGCAGCGCGGGTGGTGGCGGCATCAACAGCCTTTTTCATACGGTCAGCACGCTCCCTGATACTTTGTTATCCATGTCACCAACCATGCCACCAAGCTCCTCGGAAGAAAAGAAGCCTGTCCCAACCGGCAAGTCTCCCTCCATCACGCTGCGGTTTATGGCCGCCCCGACAGATCTCACTATCGCCGGCGCCCAAGGCATCGGCGGCGGCCGCGTTCTAGAGTGGATCGATAAGGCCGCCTATGCGTGCGCGGTCCAGTGGTCGGGCACCTACTGCGTGACAGCCTACGTGGGCCATATTCACTTCACTCGCCCAATCCCTTCGGGCCACTTGGTGGAGGTGCGCTCACGAATCGCGATGACTGGGCGATCCTCCATGCACATCGTCAACGAGGTGCTCTCCGCTGACCCTCGCGATGGCATTTTTACCCGCGCCTGCGACTGCCTCGTCATCTTCGTGGCCAAAGATACCGAGACCGGAAAGTCGGTGGCTGTTCCGCCGCTGATTCCGGACACCACTGAGCACCAGCGTGTGTGGGAGGCTGCAGAATCCCGCATCGAGCTGCGCCAGGCCATCGAAGCGGAAATGGAAAAGCAGACTTATGATGGCCCTTCCGATGCACCCCGAATGGTCAACCGCTTCTTGGCTAAGCCCACCGATGTCAATTGGGGCGGCAACGTCCACGGTGGAACGGCCATGGAATGGATTGATGAGGCCGGCGCTGCCTGCACTATGGAATGGTCGGGTGAGCACACCGTCGCGGTCTATGCCGGTGGTATTCGCTTCTACCGGCCCATTCACATTGGAGACCTCATCGAAGTGGATGCCCGCATGATGCGCACGGATACCCGCTCGATGCAGATGTCGGTCCACGTGCGCTCGGGCAACCCGCGCGGTGGCCGCGAGCAACTGGAAACCGCCATCCACGCCACCGTCTCCTACATGGCGATGGACGCCGACTGGCAGCCGCTAGCTGCCCGCCAGTTCACTCCACGCACCGAAGAGGATAAGCGCTTGTGGGAGCACGCCGGCATTCTTCGTGGCCTGCGCGGCAAGTACTCCCCGAAGCCGCTGGTGGTGGCACCACAGCACCAGCACGTAGATTAGCCTGAGGCTCACCCACCACCCCACAGCTGCTTGGCGCTAGTGCCGAGGGGCTAGTCCACTGGCTCAACCCGGCACGCCACGTGGAGGGAGCTTGGGTCCTTGGCCTTACGCAACGCAACGGTGCGGGCTCCGATCTCACTGTTTGTGGCGACGCTCGGAGCCACAAACACTCCCGTGCTCGCTGGAAGAATGACGGGCTTGTAGAAATCCGCGCTGATGCGAACAGCACCCGGAAGGGTGCCGTCGAGCACCGACAGCATACGGGCGTGCGTGTACATGCCATGCGCGATGGGCGCGGGGAAGCCGAAGAGCTTGGCGCCCACAGCGGAAACGTGAATGGGGTTCTTATCGCCAGATGCCGCCGCATAGACGCGAGTGCTCTCGGCACTAAAGCGCAGCGTTGCCGTGGGGGTTCTCACCTCATCGCCGGGGAAGTCGAGGAAACGCTCGGCCTCCGGGCGCGTTTTCACTTGCCGCGGGGTGTCCTTGGTGAATTTCGCGCCTTGGCCTAGAAAGACCGATGTCTGGCGCCAGATCTCCTCCCCCTCCACGCTGTAGGTGGTCACCATATCAATGACCAGCCCCTTGCGGTGCGGTCGCAAGTTTTCCGCATGCACGGTGATGTCGCAGCTCTCGTCGACGCGCAGCGGGCGGATCTGTTCAATGCGGTTGGACAGGTGCACCACGCCCACAGCGAGGAAAGGAAAGTCCTGGGCGGCCATCACCTTGATGGCGAGGGGGAAGGCCAGCGCGTAGAGATAAGTAGCGGGCAGCTCGTTGCCCAGACGCAGGCCCGTGGCTTGGCAGTAGCGCGCGAGGTGCTCGGTGTCTACGCGCACTCCCGCGACCCGGTAAGCAGTCTGTGGGTCGTCGACCTTGCGCTTGCCTGCCCCCAGCCCGGGGATGGGCACTGCACCTACCATCAGGCTGCGGTAGAGCGCAGGAAGATCTGGAATCTCGTTGAGTGTGGTGACGTTCATTTAGGCTCCCATGAGGTTCTGGCCGCAGACGCGGACGGTGTTGCCGCTTACCGCCGCGGAGGCCGGCGAGGCGAAGAAAGCGACGGTCTCGGCGACGTCAACAGGCAAGCCGCCCTGCTGCAGTGAGTTCAAACGGCGGCCGATCTCGCGCGGGCCGGTCGGCATCGCGGCGGTCATGGCGGTCTCAATGAAGCCCGGCGCCACGGCATTGATGGTGGAACCATTCTCGGCGAGGACGGGACGCAGGGCGTCGACCAGCCCGATAATGCCGGCCTTGGTGGTGGCGTAGTTCGTTTGGCCGCGGTTACCGGAGATGCCGGCCATGGAGGACACACCGACCACGGCCGCACCCGGTGCGAGGGATCCAGACTCCAGAAGGTTTTCGGTGATACGCACCGGCGCCAGAAGGTTAACGGCCAGGACAGCATCCCACTGGCCTTCATTCATATTGGCCATAAGCTTGTCACGGGTAATGCCGGCGTTGTGAACGATGACGTCAATAGCTCGGCCATGGCGCTCCTGGGCGTGCTGGGCAATCTTGTCCGCGGCCTGAGGGTCAGTGACGTCGAGAGGCAGCGCGGTGCCTTTGACCTTGTTCGCGGTCTTTGCCAGGTGCTCGCTGGCCTGTGGGACGTCGATACAGATAACGCTGGCACCGTCGCGCGCCAGCACTTCCGCGATGGTGGCGCCGATACCGCGGGCGGCACCGGTCACCACTGCAAGCCGCCCATCGAGTGGCTGCTCCCAGTTCTGTGTCCCACTGCTATGTCCGGAAGGAACCTGTCCCTGGGCGCTGACGCGCACAACCTGCCCATCCACGAAAGCCGACTTTCCGGAAAGAAAGAAGCGGACCGTGGACTCCACCTCTGAGGTGGCCGCGGGGTCTACCCACACCAGGTTCACAGTGCCGCCCTTGCGCATCTCCTTAGCCAAAGAACGGGTAAAGCCTTCGAGGGCGCGTGCGCTAATGCGGGCGTCGATGGTATCTGCCGCCTCCGGGGTGGTACCGACAACTACCAAGCGCGCGCATGGCAGGAGGTTGCGCATCTGGGGGTTGAAGAAGTCATAAAGCTCACGCAGCTGTTCAGGGGTGTCTAGGCCGGTGGCGTCAAAAACGAGGGCAGCGCGCTTCGCCTCTGCCGAAGAGTTGATGACCTGGTAGTCCACGGCTAGCTGGGAGCGCAAGAAGTCTGCGATGCGCCCCTGACCGCCGATGACAATGGGACCATCGAGCGCCGGTTCCCCTACCTTGTGGCGGCGCAGGGGGTACCCCTGCGGTACTCCTGCTTTGGCGGCGAGCGGTGAGTTGATGAGCTTCTCAGCAAATGTGACGTGCGGCATAGGCTGGCCTGTTCCTTTCTCGGTTCTTCACAACCTTGCAAGCCTTGATCGAGCGGTTGCAAGGTTAGTTAATTAAGTGATAGAACTAACAATATCACTTTAGTTGTGACGCGAAATAAACAGTCGGGTTGCTACCCCCTCCCACTGGGACGATTCGCACAAGACCACTCGCGAAGGAGTTTTCAATGACCAACCCCCCGCACCGCGTAGCCATCCTGGGTGGCAACCGCATTCCCTTTGCTCGCTCCAATAAGCAGTACGCTCATGCGTCCAACCAGGACATGCTTACCAGTGCGCTGGATGGCCTCGTGGCACGCTACGGGTTGCACGATGAACGCCTAGGCCTCGTGGCAGCCGGCGCAGTTCTCAAGCACTCCCGCGATTTCAACCTCACCCGCGAATCCGTACTCGGCTCCGCCCTCGATTCCACGACGCCAGCTATCGATATGCAGCAGGCCTGCTGCACTTCCCTTGCGGCAGCCATCCACGTCGGCGATGCCATCGCCCAAGGACGCATCTCCGCCGGCATCGCAGGAGGAACGGACACCACCTCAGACGCCCCGCTGGCTGTCAATGACACGCTGCGACGCACACTGCTCAACCTCACCCGTGCCAAGACCGCCGCACAGCGCGCACAGCTCGTCGGCTCCATCCGCCCATCGCAGCTGGCTCCGGAGCAGCCGCAGAATGGCGAACCCCGCACTGGGCTCTCCATGGGTGACCACGCCGCCATCACCGCCCGCGAGATGAACGTCAGCCGCGAAGCCCAGGACGAGCTGGCACTCGCCTCCCACCAGAACCTCCACAAGGCCTGGGAGGAGGGCTTCTTCAATGACCTCACCACCGGCTTCCTCGGCGTCAATCGCGATACCAACCTGCGCCCGGACTCCTCCCTGGAGTCCCTAGCCAAGCTGAAGCCAGTCTTTGGTAAACGCGATGCCGAGCAGCACGGCACGCAGGCCACCATGACCGCAGGCAACTCCACGCCGCTGACCGACGGCGCCTCCGTGGCCCTCCTCAGCTCTGAAGAGTGGGCTGCCGAACACAACATCGAACCCCGCGCCTTCCTGGTGGACTCCGAGACCGCGGCCGTCGACTTTGTCCACGGCCCAGACGGCCTTCTCATGGCCCCCACCTACGCGGTCCCGCGCCTGCTCGAGCGCAACAACCTAAGCCTGCAGGATTTCGATTTCTACGAGATCCACGAGGCCTTCGCCTCCCAGGTACTCGCCACCCTGTCTGCATGGGAGGACGAGACCTACTGTCGCGAGCGCCTCGGCCTGCAGTCTGCACTCGGCCCCATCGACCGCGCCAAGCTCAATGTCAAGGGCTCTTCTCTAGCAGCCGGTCACCCCTTCGCCGCTACCGGCACCCGCATCCTCGCCACCACGGCCAAGATTCTTGAGGAAAACGGCGGCGGACGCGCCCTCATTTCCATCTGCGCCGCCGGCGGCCAGGGTGTCGCAGCCATCGTCGAGCGTTAAGCACCGCCCTCTCAGAAAGGACCCCCATCATGGCACTCACCAAGTCTTCTTCAGACAAGAAACCCGTCTCCCCAGAGCTCAACAACCAAGCCTCCACCGACGCCCCCAAGGCCGAGGCCCGCAGCCCACACCGCCTGCCCACCACCCCGAAGCCTGCTGTTGCCACCGAACTTGCCGCGCTTCTCGACGGCCCCCACGCCGCCTTCCGCCAGGAGCTGCGCACCTTCCTCAACGATCCTTCGCTCTTCCCGAACCCGGATCTGCCCATGGCGGAGCAGCGCCAACACACCTTTGAGAACCTCTCCAAAGTTTGTGACTTCGGCGGATTCAACCACGGCCTGCGCCGCGCCAACGGCGGTGCCGGAAAGCCAAATCTCTCCACCTTCACCCTCGAAGGCTTGGCGTGGGTCGACGGTTCGCTGGCGATTAAGTCCGGTGTGCAGTGGGGCCTGTGGGGTGGAGCGCTGGATCAGCTAGGCACCGAGCGCCACCTCAAGTGGGTTGAGAAGGCCGCCAGCCTGGAGTTGCCGGGCTGTTTCGCCATGACTGAGCGCGGCCATGGTTCCGATGTGCAATCCCTCGAGACCACCGCCACCTTCGACCCGGAGACCGATGAGTTCATCATCAACACCCCCTCCGATTCCGCGGTGAAGAACTACATCGGTAACGCCGCCAAGGATGGCCGCGCCGCAGTCGTCTTCACCCAGCTCATCACCCCAGATAGCGACGGCCGCTCCCACGGCGTCCACGCCATCATCGTCCCCATCCGCGATGAAGAAGGCAACGAGCTGCCAGGCGTTACCTTGGGCGATCATGGCCACAAGGGTGGTTTGGTAGGCGTCGATAATGGCACCTTGCGCTTCGACAACGTCCGCGTGCCGCGCGAGAACCTACTCAACCGCTTCGCCGATGTGGACGAGAAGGGCAAGTACTCCTCCCCCATCGAGTCCAAGAATGCTCGCTTCTTCACCATGCTGGGCACTCTCATCCGCGGCCGCATCGGCGTATCCGGCGCAGCGGGCGCCGCCACCGAGGCTTCCCTGGACATCGCCATCCGCTACGCCAACCGCCGTCGTCAGTTCGAGGGCGCGACCGGCGCCGAGAAGCGCCTCATTGAGCACCGCCAGCACCGCCGCCGCCTGCTCATTCCGCTGGCCCGTACATACGCGCTGCACCTGCTCTACAACCAAATTCTGGAGCGCTACCAGGAGCAAAACGATCAGCACGAGGCTGGCACCTGGTCTGTGACGGAGCCGACCGAAGAGCAGAAGTTTGCCTCCCGTGAGATGGAATCCCTAGCAGCTGCCATCAAATCCGCGCAGACCCAGCACGCCACCCGCACTATCCAAGAGTGCCGCGAGGCCTGCGGTGGCGCCGGCTACATGTCCGAGAACCGCCTGACCACCTACCGCGCCGATTCCGATGTCTTCGCTACCTTCGAGGGCGATAACACTGTGCTCATTCAGATGGTGGGCAAGAACCTGCTCACCGCCTATGGTCGCGCGATGAATGACATGAGCCCGTGGGACACCGTGAAGTACGCGGCTACCACCGCCACCGATGTGGTTCGCCGCCGCTACGGGTTCACTACTCGCCTGCAAGGCCTGGTGGACCGCGTGAATCCTTCAGAGGCCTCGCTTTTCGACGCCACCTACCAGGCCAAGCTGATCGACGATCGCGCCCAGTCCATCCTCTTCTCCCTCGTGCGCCGCATCCAGCCGGCTCGCAAGGCCGATAAGGTGCAGGCCGCCGCCATCGTGGATCAGTGCCAGGATCACCTCATCGCCGCCGGCTGGGCCCGCGTGGATACCTTGTTGGTCCAGGCCATGATTGAGGCAGAAGAGCGCCTTGAGGAAGGTTCGCTGGCACGCCAGGTCTTCGAGCAGCTGCGCCACCTCTTCGTCTTCGACACCTTGGTTCAGCACGCGGGCTGGTACCAGGAGCACAACCTGATTCCGGCCGGCCGCATGAAGGCCGCCCGCGCTGCTATCAACGACCTCGTCGATTCGCTCGCACCATGGTCCGTCGTTCTCGTGGATGCCTTCGGCGTTCCGCCTGAGGTGCACAACATCCCGATGCTCACCGAGGCCGGTGTGGATCCGCTCCACGTCTAGTCACGCCACGCATCTCGAGGGCACCTCCGCCACCTGGCGGGGTGCCCTCCCTGCTTTCAACGACTGTCAGCATCACGCATCTACCATCCACAGGCATGACCACACCACACTCCATGTTCTCCAGTTCCTTCCCGCCTTCCGAAGACATCTTGGTCTCCGGAACCCTTCGCAACGACATCTCGCTGCATCTGTGCCACGGCCATTCACGCCAGGACATTCACAACGACTTCATCGAGCTTCTCGACGATCCTTCCGAGTGGACCCGCACCCGCAAGGACCCGTTCCCAGAAGATTTCGACGCCATCATCGACGAAGTTGCCGCCGATTACGCTCAAAAAGTTACAGAAAAGTCTGCTGATGCACAGCGCCTCGACGCCCTTCGGGATGAACTGCGACAGCACAACCTAGCTTTCAGCTTCGACGAGGGCTGGGACGCCTCCGACGGCGCTGAGTGCGGAGCCGAACAAGCGGAAGAAGACGATGCCGCAGGATATGTTTACTGCCATATGCAGGATATCGACAGGCTGATTCACACCGGAGAACTTTTCTTCGGTTTCGGCACCATGAAAACCGATGACGAGCTCAGCACGCCAGCAAGCGTTGGCGAGCAACTCGTCGAAGCGCTGCGCGCTGTTGGTTTCAACCCCACCTGGGATGGCAACCCTAACGCACGTGTGCTCTGCCAAGGCCTAGTTGTCGAATTTCCCCTCGCAGAGGACCTCACCAACGCCTAATAGACGCTTTCAATAGATCCTTTAAAGCTAGCCCGCAACAACCATCCAGATGGCTACCATGTGCACCACCGCCGCGGCAATCGTCGCGGTGTGAAAGTGCTCGTGGTAGCCATACCAACGTGCGTTGCGACCCGGCCACTTGAAGCCGTACATCAGCGCCCCCACTGAATAGACCACGCCACCCGCAAAAAGCAGCCACACCACGGCCGGCCCTGCGGAGTGCCACAGATTCGGCAACAGAGGCAGGATGAGCCAACCCAGCACGAGATAGACCACCACGTCCAGCCACCGCGGATGATTAATCCACACCAAGTTCAAGACAACCCCCATGGTGGCGCCCACCCACGCAGCAGTCAGCATCCATAGCGCCTGCGTGGGCTCCAGCACGATGGCACACAGCGGCGTGTAGGTCGACGCGATGAACACCGAAATCGTCGCGTGATCAGCACGCCGCCACCACTGCACAGCACGCATCGATACCCATGGCCAGCGGTGGTACAGCGCCGAGACTGTAAAGAGGCCAACCACGCCGACGCCATACACCGTTACTGCTAACCCCTGCCACCACGGCAGCGTCATCCACGCAAAGGTAATCAACACTGTCGATGCGATCAGGGAAGCAAGAGCAGCAAAGAGGTGACCCCAGCCACGCGTGAGTGGGCGCGGGCCGCGGTCCGCCATCCAGTAGGTGCGCTGAATGCGCTGCTCCATGGTGCTGCGATCACGCATAGAGCTTTCTGCAGCTGGCGATTCCTGCGGGGAAGATATGTGAGCACTAGGTGCGTTCATAGTGAGGGCCCTTGCCTTATGTGAAATGCGGGTCATGCGTAGAACGCATTCACCCCCAAAACTTACGTACCCGTAACTATACGGCCGAGCATTGCAGCAGACAAGGGTGGAGCGAAAGTTTCCTCCAGTTTTTCTTCCGATATTTGCAGTTCGAGGGCGCTGACGCCGTAAACTACCCACATTATGCTTTCCTTTGTCTCACGTTCTCGCCGCGCCGCGGCGCTGGTCGCAGCTGCCATGGTGGCACTGGGGACGGCGTCGGCAAGCATCGGCTCCGCCTCCGCCCAGTCCAGCACCATCGGCGAGGTTTCCTCGCGCGTGACCAACCCGCAGCCCTGGCTCGGCGACAAGGCCTTCATTACCGCAAAGCGTCACATGGGCGGCAACCACTGGGTGGTGGACGTCTGGTCCCCGGCCAATCATGCGGTGATTTCTAATAACGTCCTGCTCCCCGAGGGCGATAAGCCGCGCCCCTCCTTCTACCTGCTGCCCGGCGTGGAGGGCGGCCAGGCCGGCATGAACTGGATGACACACTCCGATATCCGCCACTGGGCCGTGGGCAAGAACGTCAACGTGGTGATGCCGCTTGGCGGCGCTTACTCTCTCTACACCGATTGGAATGCCGAGGATCCGATCCTGGGCGTCAACAAGTGGAACACCTACATGACCGCTGAGTTGCCCCCGCTGATCGACGCCGAATTCCACGGCACCGGCCGCGATGCCATCGGCGGCATTTCTTCTACTGGCGGCGCCGCACTCGACATCGCCGGTCACGCCCCACAGCGCTACAAGGCCGCAGCCTCCTACTCCGGCTGCCCAGTACGCTCCGGTGCGATTGGTTTCCCTACCTCCACCGCGATGATTGCCTACGGCGGCGGCTCCTCCTTCAACGCGTGGGGCCTGCCAGGCTCCCCACAGTGGTTCGAACACGACCCCAACGCCAACCCCGGACGTCTGCGCGATGTCGAGGTCTTCGTTGGCTCGGCCTCCGGCGCCCCGGGCCCCATCGATGGCACCAACAACCCCGCCCAGTGGCTCGGGCCCCGCGCGGTAGAGATGGTGGCCAACCAGTGCTCGGAGGAATTCACCCGCAACGCCCGCAACGCCGGGGTGCGAGTGAACCGTTACTTCAGCCCCCAGGGTTCGCACACCTTCAACCTCTTCTCCCACCAGATGAAGCTGAGTTGGGACCAGACCATCGCCCGCACTATCGGCGCCTAAGTTTTGACTGGTTGTCGCTTCACTGCAGACGCAAGCCCCCTTCATCACCACGACCACGAAATATACCCACTGCAGGATTTGATTCCACTAACCCTCAGCTAAACAACTAGATCTTCAAGGTTCACGTTTGCCCGAAAAAAGGGATTGACGCATGTCAAGATTCTGCGGTAAAATTTTGGTTAATAGTTCAGCCCGCCCGGTTCCCTTCGGAAACACGGAGCGGGCTGGATCTCTATTTGCGCAGTCTCGCCAACACTGTCATCGTGGCAACACATCCCACCTCTAGATTGGCTTTTCATGTCTTCTACGCTCAAGCCAGCAGCGACCATTGGCGAACACATTCTTCGCCTGCAAAGCCGCGGCATGAAGATCGACAGAGCTTTAGCTGAACAATGGTTTTCACACGTCAGCTACTACCGGCTTTCTGCCTATTGGTATCCGGCTAGACAGTTCACTGAAGACGGAACTAGCCGAATTAGCAGCTTCGTCGATGGTACTGACTTTGCCGACGTCGTCTCCTTATATGAAGCCGATCGGAAACTCCGTACCCTGATTCATGATGGTATGGAGCGAATCGAGGTTGCGATGCGCACCAAGCTCGTCGAGCTACTGTGTACTCGACACCCCAATGATCCTACTTTCTATCTCCGTTCAGACGACTTTCGGCCAAACTTTGACCACGTGTCGTGGCTGAGTACAGCGTACGGTCGGCTTGCGAGAGCGAAGAAGAGCGACGCCGTGAAGCACTACATTGATGAATACGGTGGACAGTATCCCATGTGGGTTGTGGCTGAAGTGCTCGATTTTTCGGACATTTCAAAGCTCTATGCAGGCTTAGGATCCAACGATCAACGGTCAATTTCGGAAGCGCTGAATATAAAGATCAACTTCTCTAGTTTGAATAGGAATCAGAAGCAAAGACTTACGAAGAAACATCCGCTGGCGAGTTGGCTCGAGCAGCTAACTGTCATTCGGAATACATGTGCCCACCATGGAAGGCTGTGGAATCGTTCATTTGCTCCGGCTCCAACTGAGGTTATCCGGAACAATGGAAACCTACACATCCTTCCAGAGAATCAAAGTGAGAAGTTATTCGGCGCTTTGATAATCATGGCGCATTTACTGCGGACTGTGTCTCCTGGAACCACGTGGCCTGAAAAAGTAGTGGCCTTGTTAAATGGACACTTCCTCACCAATCCTCTTGTCGAAAAAGCCAGTATCGGTATTCATGGCAACTGGGATGAAGAAACAATTTAAATGACTCGGAAAAGGAAAAGCCCGGCCGAAGCCGGGCTGATGCAGCGTCAACGCTGCTGAGCGGAACTGCGCGTTTTACTCCACGACGGAGTTGGCACCCACCGCGTGGCCGAAGAGGTCCGGCAGGGTTGCTGCCCAAGCCTCGCGTAGCTCAGAAACGGCGATGGCTTCACCGCCGAGCTCCAGCTCACCGCTGTCGGTGGTCTGGCCGACGACGACGGCCGGAACACCGCACTCCTCGGCGCGCTGCAGCAGCATGTCGACGCGGTCAGCGGTCGTTGCTACCAGCACTCGGGAGGCGGACTCAGAGAAGGCTGCCACGAAGGCGTCCTCGTGGACCTTAGACAGATCCAGGCTCAGGCCCACGCCGCTGCGCTTGGCCATCTCGAATGCGGTGACGGCGAGGCCACCTTCGGAGATGTCGTGTGCAGCGGTCAGGCCTTCGTTGCCCACGAAGAAGTCCGCGAGACGCTGCTCGTTGGCCAGGTCCACCTGTGGCGGCAGGCCATTGAGTCCCTTCTCTGACTCGTGACCTTGTTCACGAGCGCTTACCTGCTGCCAGATGGAACCACCGAACTCATCCTTGGTCTCACCCAGCAGAACAAGGACCTCCGGCTCCTCTACGCGTCCAAGCTCGTTGCCGATGGACGTGTGGACGTCGTCGATGACACCCAGGACGCCCACGACGGGCGTCGGCAAGATCGGCTCCTCGCCGGTCTGGTTGTAGAAGGAGACGTTGCCACCGGAGACGGGGATTCCGAGTTCCACGGCGCCGTCGGCAAGCCCGTGCACGGACTCGCGGAACTGCCACATGACGTCCGGGTTTTCCGGGGAGCCATAGTTGAGGCAGTTGGTGATGGCGACCGGGCGGGCGCCGGTGACGGCGACGTTGCGGTAGGCCTCCGCCAGAGCCAGGCGTGCGCCCATGTTCGGGTCCAGCTTGGTGTAGCGGCCAGACGCGTCAGCCGACACCGCGATACCGCGGCCGGTCTCCTCATCAATGCGCAGAACACCAGCGTTCGCGTGGTGGGACTGCACGGTGTTGCCGCGCACGTAGCGGTCATACTGCTCAGTGATGAAGTCACGTGAACACAGTGCCGGGGAGGCCACGAGCTTCTTGAGCGCCACAGTGATGTCCTGCTTCTCGACGCCCTCGAATTCCTGCAGCGCATCCTGCCACTCCGGGCGCGCGTAGGGGCGGTCGTACACCGGCCCCTCGTTGGCGATGGTGTGTGCCGGGGCATCGACGACGACCTCGCCCTGGTGGCGAATGATGAGGTGCTTGCCGGTGGTGACCTCACCGATCTCGGCGCAGGTGACGTCCCAGTGCGCGCAGATCTCCTTGAACTTCTCCACGTTCTCCGGGGTCACCACGGCGCACATGCGCTCCTGGGACTCGGAAGCGAGGATCTCTGCGGCGGTCATATCCTTGGCGCGCAGCGGGACGTTGTCCAGGTTGATCTCCATGCCGCCGTCGCCGGACGCAGCCAGCTCGGAGGTGGCACAGGCCAAGCCCGCACCGCCCAAATCCTGGATGCCAACGACGATGCCGGACTTGTACAGCTCCAGGCAGCACTCGATGAGAACCTTCTCCGCGAACGGGTCACCCACCTGGACGGCCGGTAGCTTGCGCTCCGCGCCATCCTCGAAGGTGTCAGACGCCAGCACAGACACGCCGCCGATGCCGTCGAGGCCGGTGCGCGAGCCGAAGAGCATCACCTTGTTTCCGGTACCAGAAGCGAAGGCCAGCTTGAGGTCCTCGACCTTCAGCGTGCCCACGCATAGCGCGTTGACCAGCGGGTTACCGGCATAAGATTCATCAAAAACGGTTTCTCCGCCAATGTTGGGCAAGCCCAAGCAGTTACCGTAGTGCGAAATGCCGTCGACGACACCCGGCAGAACGCGCTTGGTGTCGGGTGCATCCGCCGGGCCGAAACGCAGCTGATCCATCACGGCAATCGGGCGCGCGCCCATGGCCATGATGTCGCGGACGATGCCGCCCACGCCCGTCGCGGCGCCCTGGTGTGGCTCCACGTAGGAGGGGTGGTTGTGGCTTTCCACGCGGAAGGTCACGGCGTTGCCGTCTCCGATGTCCACCACGCCGGCGTTCTCACCGATGCCAGCGAGGATCTTGGAGCCCATCTCCTCGGTCATGGTTTCGCCAAAGTAGCGCAGGTGCGCCTTGGAGGACTTATAAGAACAGTGCTCCGACCACATCACCGAGTACATGGTCAGCTCGGCGTCGGTGGGGCGGCGACCCAGGATCTCGCGGATGTGCGCGTATTCGTCATCCTTCAGGCCCAATTCGCGGTAGGGCTGCTCCAGCTCAGGCTGCGCGGCTGCTTGCTCGACGGTGTCGTTGTGTACGGTCATTGTTTCTCCTTATAACCGTCGGCGCGGGTTAAGCGACGACCTTGAGGGCGGACACAAACAAACCCAGACCGTCGGTGGACGGGCCGGTGAGAAGATCGATGGCGTGCTCTGGGTGCGGCATCAGCCCCACCACGTTGCCGGCCTCATTGGTGATGCCGGCGATGCCGTTGATGGAGCCGTTGAAGTTATCGGTATAGCGGAAGACCACGCGGCCCTCGCCCTCCAAGCGTTCCACGGTCTCCGCATCCGCCTGGAAGCGGCCCTCGCCGTGCTTCGCCGGAATCAGGATTCGCTGCCCCTGCTCAAACTCGCTGGTCCAGGAGGTCTGTGCGTTCTCCACCTCGAGGTAGGTATCCACGCAGTGGAAGTGCAGGCCCTGGTTGCGAGTCAGGGCGCCAGGCAGCAAGCCAGCCTCCGTCAAAATCTGGAAACCGTTGCAGATGCCGAGCACCGGCATGCCCTTATTCGCTGCTTCCACCACCGCGCGCATCACCGGGGCCAGCGCCGAAATAGCGCCGGAGCGCAGGTAGTCACCGTAGGAAAAGCCACCGGGAACAACGACGGCGTCCACTCCTCGCAGGTCTTCATCCGCATGCCACAGGGACACGACGTCGGCGCCGGCGGTGCGGGCGGCGCGGGCCGCGTCGACGTCGTCAAGCGTGCCAGGGAAGGTAATAACGCCGATCTTCATTACTGGATGACCTCGTAATCCTCGATCACGGTGTTGGCCAGCAAGGTGGAAGCCACCTTCTCGAGTTCCTCGGCGCTGACCGAATCATCAACTTCAATTTCAAAGCGCTTGCCCTGGCGCACGTCGCTGACACCAGCAACCCCCAGGCGGCCCAGCGCGCGAACGACGGCCTGGCCTTGCGGGTCCAAAATCTCGGCCTTGGGCATGACATTGACAACTACACGAGCCATGAAAATTTTGCCTTACTGTGCGTGAGTATAGGTGCCCCGCCAGTCTATCCCGCCGGCAAGAAAGATTCGGAATCTTTGGGGGTGATGAATTCAAACCAAACGGTTGAAGAATTCTTGGGGAATCCCACCTTAACCCCCAGCTCGCCCTCTGCGCTCCGGTATCACGTGCCCCGAAACCCAGGTAGAACGAGATGCGCTGCCCTTTTCTCACCTATCCAAGGAACCTCTCATGCATTTCAAACGCATTGGCTCACTCGCCATCGCCGCCCTTGTCTCTACCTGCATTGTTGTCCCCCAGGCCAGCGCGGCGGTGGACGGCTCCAACGCCGTCATCTCTGAGGTCTACGGTGGCGGCGGCAACAAGGGTGCCGCGCTTAACCACGATTTCATCGAGCTTTATAACCCCACCTCGGCTGACCTCGACCTCACTGGCTGGTCCGTGGAGTACCTGTCCGCCTCCGGCAACTCTGGCGGAAAGCACGAGCTGTCCGGTTCCCTCCCGGCCGCGGGCCACTTCCTCATCCAGGAAGGTGGTGGCGGCACCGGTGAGCCGCTTCCTGCTCCTGATGCAGAGGGGAACCTGAATCTGTCCGGCTCCAAGGGCTCGGTGAAGCTTTACGACGCCTCCGGGGCCGAGGTAGACCTCGTGGGGTACGGGGAGGCGTCGCTCAGCGAGGGCTCCCCTGCCCAGGCCTTGAACAACTCCACCTCTGCGCAACGCGACGCCGAGGGCACCGACACCGACGACAACGTTGCTGACTTCAGCGCTACAGCGCCGACGCCGAAGTCTGCTGGCGGTGGCGCCACCGCGCCGGAGGACCCCACACCGGCCGAGCCGGGCGCATCCGTCACCATCCCGGAAATCCAGGGCACCGGCGCGGAGTCCCCGCTCAAGGGACAGAACGTCACCACCCAGGGTGTTGTCACCGCCGTGTGGCAGGGTGAGAAGTCCCTCAACGGCTTCACCATCCAGACCCCGGGCACGGGCGACACCGTACCGGCAGAGGCCTCTGAGGCTGTCTTCGTCTACACCGGCGGCACCGGCTTCTACCCAAAGATTGGGGAATCCGTCGAGGTCACCGGCACCGTTGATGAGTACTACGGCCAGACCCAAATCGCCCTGGCCCAGGGCTCCGTCCTCGACACCGCACTCGATCCCGCCACCCCGCTCGCCATCGACGCCCTACCCGAGGGAGATGAGGAGCGAGAGAAGCTCGAGTCCATGCTGCTCAAGCCAGGCGTGCACACGGTGACCGATAACTACGGCCTCAACCGCTACGGCGAGCTCGGTCTAGCACCGGGCACCGAGGCGCTGCGCCAGCCCACCGATATTGTCTCCCCTGGCACCCAGGAGCAAAAGGACATGGAGGCTGCTAACGCGGCGAAGTACGTCATCGTGGATGACGGCTCCACCCGTGACTTCACCCGCGATGGCGCGTCGGCGAAGCTGCCGTACATCATGCAGAACGGCTCGGATGTGAAGACCATCCGCACCACCAACCAGGTGGAGTTTGCCGACTCTGGCGTTATCCTGGGCTACGGCCACAACCAGTGGCGCTTCCAACCCACGTCTCTGATTACCGGTGACTCCGCCACCGCGGATCTGCCGATTACGTGGGATCCGGCACGTCCGGAGGCCCCGCAGGTAGCTGGTGATTACACTGTGGCGGCCTTCAACGTGCTTAACTTCTTCATCAACCTAGGTGAGGACAACGGCGCGAAGGCGTACAAGGACCGCTTTGGCAACGGCGTCGGCTCCGACAGTCCCACCTTCCGCGGTGCGTGGTCCGAGTCTGCATTCAACGACCAGAAGGGCAAGATCCTCTCCGCGCTGGAGGGCCTTGATGCCGATGTCATTGGCCTGTCTGAGATTGAGAACGCCGCGAACACCGTGGATGGCTCCTACGATGACGCCGTGAAGTACCTCGTGGGTGAGCTCAACTCCCGCGCGGGTTCTGAGAAGTGGGATTACGTCAAGGCCCCGGCGAACGCCTCAGCCGATACGGATGTCATCCGCACCGCGATCATCTACAAGAAGGATCGCGTGAAACAGGTGGGTCAGGCCACCTTGCTTGAGGATGAGCGTTTCAAGGGCACCGCCCGCACCCCGCTCGCCGCGGAGTTCCAGCCTGTCTCCGAGAGGTGCGCTGCTGAGGGGCCAGATTCCTTCGTGGTGGTCACCAATCATTTCAAGTCCAAGGGCTCGGTGGCCAATGGCGACGCCGATACCGGCGACGGTCAGGGCAACAACCCGAACGTGCGCAACGCCCACGCCCAGGCCGTCCTCGATGGTTTGTCCAAGCAGCCGCAGTGGCAGGAGAAGGCCACCTTCGTCATGGGTGACTTGAACGCTTACTCCAAGGAAGACGCCATCTCCGTCTTCCGCAACGCCGGCTACACCATCCCGGTAGAAGAGCTCAACGCCCAAGAGGACTGGCAGGACGTGGCCTCCTACCAGTTCTCCGGCCGCCTCGGCTCCCTGGACCACATCCTGGCCAACGAGCACGTCGACGCCCAGGCCGCGCAGACGTGGAACATCAACTCCGACGAGCCGATTGCCATGGAGTACTCCCGCCGCAACTACACCGGCGGCGATGTCTTTGAGGCCAATAACCCGTACCGTTCCTCCGACCACGACCCGGTCAAGGTGGGCTTCAACCTTGCGACGGTGAAGCGCTCTGCGGACGAGCTCGAGGGCTGCGGCTCTGTTGAGAATCCGGATCCAGCTCAAGACCAGGATCAGGCTGATGAGTCTCGCAGCATCAAGTCTGTCACCGTCAACGACGAGGGCCACCTCATCATCACCTACACCGACGGCACCACCGAAGACGCCGGCAATGTTGTCGGTGCCGATGGCAAGGATGGTACCGACGGCGAAGACGGCGCTGACGGCAAGCCAGGCAAAGACGGCCGTGGTATTGAGTCCGTGACCACCAACGACAGGGGCAAGGTCATCGTCGCCTACACCGACGGCACAACCGATAATCTCGGTCTCCTTGTCGGACCGAAGGGCGACCAGGGCTCACCGGGTAGCGACGGCAAAGACGGTAAGGACGGCGCCGATGGTCAAGACGGCAAGGATGGCCGTGGCATCGAGTCCGTGACCACTGACGCTGCGGGCAACCTCGTTGTGAAGTACACCGATGGCACTTCCGAAACCATCAAGGTAGACAGCAAGCCCGCCAGCCGAACCGGTTCTTCTACTGGCGAGCGCTGCCTGCCGACTGCCCTCGGTCTCGCCATCCCCGCAGCCCTTGCCATCCCGCTGGCCTTCCTTGGGTTTGCCAATACACAGTTCAACATCCCGGGCTTCGAGCCGGTCCGGAAGCAGATTGAGTCGATGGCCCGCAACATCCCGCGCGAAGCTCAGTACGCTGCCGGTGGTCTCGGCCTGCTGGCTGCGCTTGGCATCATCGGCGCGGCCTGCGTCCCGACCGGGTCTAAATAAAGCACTCTGCTGAGCGTATTTATTCAGTCTCGTTAAGCCCCTCATCTGAGGGGCTTTTCTCCTACCAGCCCGATTACCCCTCTAACCAGGAATTTTCTTCCTCCGGTTGCGGGGTTG
>NZ_KV818442.1:0-3372 GCF_001814945.1 Corynebacterium sp. HMSC066C02
AAGTACGTGGTGCATTGTTGGGTGTCTGGGGCATTGTTCCCTGGTTGTTTAACCCATGCGTGACTGATGGTTGGAGTGTTTGTTTCTCTGGTTGTTGGGCTGGTGTGGGGTGTTGTGTGAGAACTGTATAGTGGACGCGAGCATTAAACCATGTGCTTGCTGCTGATACGTGCTTTGTGCGTGTGTTGGTGGTGGGTGTGTGGTTTGTGTGATTTCTTTGTTCTTTTGTGTTTTGTGTGTTCACACCAGCATTGTCTTCTGCTGCTTTTGTGGTGGTTGCCTTGTTGGTTGTGTGTTCGTTATTTAGGGCGCATGGTGGATGCCTTGGCATGCTGAGCCGATGAAGGACGTGTAAGGCTGCGTTAAGCCTCGGGGAGTTGTCAATAAAGCGTTGATCCGAGGATGTCCGAATGGGGAAACCTGGCACCTGTTATGGGGTGTTACCCTTCAGTGAATTCATAGCTGTTGTGGGGGTTTACGCGGGGAAGTGAAACATCTCAGTACCCGTAGGAGAAGAAAATAAAATATGATTCTGCTAGTAGTGGCGAACGAACGTGGATGAGGCTAAACCGTGTGCATGTGATACTTGGTAGGGGTTGTGTGTGCGGTGTTGTGGGCCCCAATGGACGGTGACTACCATCATCGTGCTTGTGTGTTGTTGTTAGGTGAAGTGGTGTGGAAACGCCTACCGTAGAGGGTGATAGTCCCGTAGTTGAAGGCTGCAATGCATGGGTTGTTGGGTTGCCCGAGTAGCAGCGGGCTCGTGGAATCTGCTGTGAATCTGCCGGGACCACCCGGTAAGCCTAAATACTCAGTGTGACCGATAGTGTATGAGTACCGTGAGGGAATGGTGAAAAGTACCCCGGGAGGGGAGTGAAATAGTTCCTGAAACCATGTGCTTACAATCCGTCAGAGCACTTTTTGTTGTGTGATGGCGTGCCTTTTGAAGAATGAGCCTGCGAGTCAGCGGCATGTCGCGAGGTTAACCCGTGTGGGGTAGCCGTAGGGAAACCGAATCCTAATGGGGTGTTGTCAGTGGCGTGTCCTGGACCCGAAGCGGGGTGATCTACCCATGGCCAGTGTGAAGCAGTAGTAAGATGCTGTGGAGGCGCGAACCCACGTAGGTTGAAAACTGCGGGGATGAGCTGTGGGTAGGGGTGAAAGGCCAATCAAACTCCGTGATAGCTGGTTCTCCCCGAAATGCATTTAGGTGCAGCGTCGCATGTAGCTTGGTGGAGGTAGAGCTACTGGTTGGTTGAGCGGGACTACAATCTTAGCAATGTCAGCCAAACTCCGAATGCCATCAATTGTGTTGTGCGGCAGTGAGACTGTGGGGGATAAGCTTCATAGTCGAGAGGGAAACAGCCCAGATCGCCGGTTAAGGCCCCTAAGGGTGTGCTAAGTGGAAAAGGATGTGGGATCGCGAAGACAGCCAGGAGGTTGGCTTAGAAGCAGCCATCCTTGAAAGAGTGCGTAATAGCTCACTGGTCGAGTGGTCCTGCGCCGACAATGTAGTGGGGCTCAAGCACACCGCCGAAGCCGCGGCAAACTTTTTTGTTTGGGTAGGGGAGCGTCGTGCATGTGTTGAAGCGTTACCGTAAGGAGGCGTGGAGTGTGTGCGAGTGAGAATGCAGGCATGAGTAACGAATTGGAAGGTGAGAATCCTTCCCGCCGGATGACTAAGGGTTCCTGGGTCAAGTTCGTCTTCCCAGGGTGAGTCGGGACCTAAGGCGAGGCCGACAGGCGTAGTCGATGGATAACCAGTTGATATTCTGGTACCCGTATATCCGCGCCCATGATAAAGCACTGATACTAACCACCGCGGATACGGATTGTGCACTCTTTGAGTGCGTGGTTTGTTGATGTCGTGGGGCCTGATGTGTGGTTCAAGTGATGGGGTGACACAGTGTAGTAGCCATGCCGCTTAATGGATTGTTGGTGTAAGCGTGTGAGGTGGTGTGTAGGTAAATCCGCACACCGTATACCTGAGGCGTGATGCGTAGCCCAAGTGTGGGTGAAGTTGGTGATCTAGTACTGTCGAGAAAAGCCTCTAGCGATGTGGATGTATGGCCCGTACCCTAAACCGACACAGGTGGTCAGGTTGAAAATACTAAGGCGTTCGGGTGAACTGTGGTTAAGGAACTCGGCAAAATGCCCCCGTAACTTCGGGAGAAGGGGGACCACACGACTTAAACCAGTCTTTGCGCTGGTGGTGGGTTGTGGGGTCGCAGAGAATAGAGGGAAGCGACTGTTTATCAAAAACACAGGTCCATGCGAAGACGTGAAGTTGATGTATATGGACTGACGCCTGCCCGGTGCTGGAAGGTTAAGAGGACCGGTTAGTAGTCTTTTGGCTGCGAAGCTGAGAATTTAAGCCCCAGTAAACGGCGGTGGTAACTATAACCATCCTAAGGTAGCGAAATTCCTTGTCGGGTAAGTTCCGACCTGCACGAATGGCGTAACGACTTCTCTGCTGTCTCAACCACAGGCCCGGTGAAATTGCACTACGAGTAAAGATGCTCGTTACGCGCGGCAGGACGAAAAGACCCCGGGACCTTCACTATAGCTTGGTATTGGTGTTCGGTTCGGTTTGTGTAGGATAGGTGGGAGACTATGAAGCGGCCACGCTAGTGGTTGTGGAGTCGTTGTTGAAATACCACTCTGATCGGATTGGATGTCTAACCTTGGCCCATGATCTGGGTTGGGGACAGTGCCTGGTGGGTAGTTTAACTGGGGCGGTTGCCTCCCAAAATGTAACGGAGGCGCCCAAAGGTTCCCTCAGCCTGGTTGGCAATCAGGTGGTGAGTGTAAGTGCACAAGGGAGCTTGACTGTGAGACAGACATGTCGAACAGGGACGAAAGTCGGGACTAGTGATCCGGCACCTACTTGTGGATGTGGTGTCGCTCAACGGATAAAAGGTACCCCGGGGATAACAGGCTGATCTTCCCCAAGAGTCCATATCGACGGGATGGTTTGGCACCTCGATGTCGGCTCGTCGCATCCTGGGGCTGGAGTAGGTCCCAAGGGTTGGGCTGTTCGCCCATTAAAGCGGCACGCGAGCTGGGTTCAGAACGTCGTGAGACAGTTCGGTCTCTATCCGCCGCGCGCGTTGAAACTTGAAGAAGGCTGTCCCTAGTACGAGAGGACCGGGACGGACGTACCTCTAGTGTGCCAGTTGTTCCGCCAGGAGCATCGCTGGTTGGCTACGTACGGAAGGGATAACCGCTGAAAGCATCTAAGCGGGAAGCCTGTTTTAAGATGAGGTTTCACTTGAGGTCCCCCAAAGACGATGGGGTTGATAGGCCAGACCTGGACGCACCGCAAGGTGTGAAGGCTACTGGTACTAATAGACCAAAACAAACACACACACT
>NZ_KV818443.1:0-997 GCF_001814945.1 Corynebacterium sp. HMSC066C02
CTGCGCGAAGAACGCGACATCCTGCGTAAGGCCGCGAAATATTTTGCCGAAGAGACACGCTGGTAATCCGCTTCCAGTTTGTCTATGACCATCGAACCGAGTACTCGGTCAAGCGGATGTGCCACGTGTTAAAGCTCAATCGCTCCTCGTTCTACAAATGGGTCAACACCCGCGAAAAACGCAGGTTAAAGACGTGTTCGGATGCTCTTATTGGTGCGAGAATCAAGACCATCTTCGATGATGAGCACGGGCTTTATGGTGCTAAACGCATCGCTGCAAGCCTTAAATCTGATACGGATTTCGGCCCGATCAATCACAAGAAGGTCGCACGCATCATGAAATCCATGGGGCTGAAAGGCTTTACTAAGCGGCGTCGATGTGTCACTACCAGGCGCAAGCCTGGACGTCGAGTCATGCCAGACTTAGTAGGCCGCAAATTCACCGCTGACAGGCCGAACCACGTCTACGTAGGCGATATCACCTACCTGCCGTGTAAGGGCGGCAAGAACATGTACCTAGCCACGGTCATCGACGTCTACTCGCGCAAGCTCGTTGGCCATGCGCTCGCCGATCACATGCGGGTATCGCTGGTTATCGAGGCTTTATCTCATGCAAGGAAAGTCCGTGGAAGCCTTAAAGGGGCAATTTTCCATTCCGATCACGGCAGTGTGTACACCTCACAGGCTTTTAGGGACCACTGCACCCAGCTTGGTGTTCGCCAATCCATGGGCGCGGTGGGTACAAGTGCTGATAATGCCCTGGCAGAATCATTTAACGCCACCTTAAAGCGTGAAGTGCTACGTGATCAGAAAGTCTTTGACAGTCCAATCAGCTGTCGCCAAGAAGTCTTTCGATGGTGCATGCGCTACAACACCCGCAGACGGCACTCCTGGTGCAACCTTCTAGCCCCCGATACCTTCGAAGCACTCACATCAGCTACACTGACCCAAGCAGCATAGCTAACCCCCGACGTGTCTACTTTCCGGGGGTCAGGCCC
>NZ_KV818444.1:0-13675 GCF_001814945.1 Corynebacterium sp. HMSC066C02
AAGTCCGGCTTCACGTGCTGCCGGAAGCAGCAAGAGCTACGAGATCCTTAAGCCCTTAAAGGCGAACCCACCGACCAAACCAGTGTTGACGGGCTAGCTGTCGAGCGCCACGGAAATGCTGGAGCCCACAAAGCGCACCCAGAGCCCCTTTCCTTTCAACCCCGGCAGAATCTTCGAGCGATCACGCGCTCATCGCAATGCCTCAAGGGTGGCACGCGCAGCCTGCTCAAGCGGAGCATAGTAAGCCGGACCATGCGTCATCGAGTGAACCGCAAGTGGGTGCAACTGATGCATCGGCACCCACTTCCGGTACTCCTCACCCGCCCCATAGCCCCGCAGTATCTCGTCATAGTAGGGCGTTCCGAACAGTTCCAGCATGGCCAAATCCGTCCACGGATGTCCGCCGTGCGCTGCAGGGTCAATCATGACCGCCGTGTTCTCCTGGAACAAAACATTTCCTGCCCATAAATCACCATGAATTCGTGCAGGCTCAACGTCCCAGTCCACGGCGGCTATAGCTTCGGCCGCCATATATACGCTGTCCCGCAGCCCCTCCGGAAGTCCTTCTATAAATGGCACCACCCGCTGTTCTGCGTAGAACTCACCCCAGGATTCACATGGTTCGCAGGGTTGTTCCACGCGTCCAATGAAGTTCGCACCTTCCCACCCCTCTGGCGGTGCGCCGAAAGCTGGGGCGCCTGCCTGATGAACCTGCCGCAGCGCTTCACCAAACGCCCGCGCTGCAGCAGCACTCGGTCGCGCCTGCGCTACTCGACGCGTACTAATCGTCGAATCCGTTAGCCCCGCAACTTCCACCACAACGTCCTTTCGTGCGGCTGCTAACCAGCGCAGGCCCGCAGCCTCCGCCCCGGCTTGATCGGCTCGTGCTACTGACTTTGTGTAAACATCCATGCTCCCCAGCATAGAAAAAGGCCGCCTCTGCGAAAGAGACGGCCGATGGTGGAGCTAACGGGATTCGAACCCGTGACCCCCACACTGCCAGTGTGGTGCGCTACCAACTGCGCCATAGCCCCAAGGCAATATTGAATTTTAAAGTGGAGCTAACGGGATTCGAACCCGTGACCCCCACACTGCCAGTGTGGTGCGCTACCAACTGCGCCATAGCCCCTCATACGAGGTGCAACCTTTGTGATTGCAACTCGTATCAATATATCGTCTCCCTATTCACTCACCAAATCGCGAGTTGGGGCGCTAAATTTACTTCTCAGTAACGATGTTGACCCATTCCATGATGGAGGTCTTATCATCCTCCGGGATATCCTTGCCATCCTTGATGATGCGCGGCGAGGACACGCTACCGGTTTCCTTTTCAAGCTTTTCGTAGTTCGAGGTCACCACCGGGTTACCTTCACCAACCTTGGCTTCCTTGATGGCCTTCACCGTGGCCTCATCGGCACCCAGGATCTGCGCAGCATCAGCGAAATCCTTCATTTCCCACTGGTTGGCCAGCTTGGACTGGTTCTCCATGAGGTACTTACGCAGGTTCCAGTACAGCGTGGCGTCACCGGACTTTGCCACCTGCTCCATCGCAGCCGCAGTCTTGGAGGAGTGTCCCGTGTTGGACTTGATGCTCTCCAGTCCGTTCGGGCTGCCATCGAGGAAGTTCAAGGTACGCACGTGCACGATGAGCTCACCCGCATCAATAGCGTCCTTCATCTGTCCGTCGGTCTCCTTCGCCAGGTCGCCACAGTGCGGGCAGGAGAAGTCCTCATACAGGTCTACCTCGGTAGCGTCCTTGGGGGCATCCGGCGCCTTGAGCGTCACCGCGTTGTCCGCAAAGCTCATCTCCATAGAGACTGGCTCAACGGGATAATCCTTCAGCTCATCGGTCTTTGCACCCCGCCCCTGATAAACGATGTAGCCGATTACCACAGCGATAATGACCAGCAGAACAGCGAGGCCCCAGACGAATCCACTATTACTCTTGGAGTTGAGGTCTTTGACTGTACTCATTGAACAACCTTGCCTTTGATGACGTTATTTCGAATAGATGGAAAGTCTACACACCGTTGTTAAGGGTGCAATGCAAACTTGGTGAAAGGACGCTTGATCGTCCACACCATTAAGACAGAATAGAAGACATCACGCAGCAGTGTCATCATGTAGTTCATCACTTGCGCGTCCTCATCAGGGCTAACGGAGAAACACCCGCAGTCAATCCCGAGTCCCCGCGCCCATGCCTGCGCGATGCCGATCATGAACAGAACGAGGACAATCTGCCCCACCCACGCCGATTGACGCAGGAACAGCCCCAGCAGGAGCAACAGGCCGCCGCACACTTCAAGCGGGCCAATCAGATAGGACAAATAGTGGGACCACTCTGGGGTAAAGATTTCATATGCCTTGATGCTTTGCGATACCGCGAGCTGGTCCGACAGCTTCGACGCTCCCGCTTTAATCCACACATAGGCCATATAAAATCGCGCAAACGCACTGATAACGTCCAGCACGAGCGTTGCGCTGATCTTATTTTTAAACACGGGATTAGCCTAACAAGTTACGGGTGGAGAGCGTAACGACGATATGGACGCCAGATCGTCCACGCGGTGAGGATGAGGAAGAAGGCGTCGCGAAGCAGCGTCAGCGCGTAGTTCATACCTTGGCTCACGTCGTTGGGGTCATAGCCAAAACACCCACAATCGATGACTAACCCACGCGCCCACGCCTGAGAAATGCCCACCATGAACAGGACTAGGACCACCGCAGCGACTGCCGACGCCTCCCTCAAGAACAGGCCCAGCAACAGCAGCAGCCCTCCTACAATTTCAAGCGGTGCAATGAGGTAGGCCAAGTACTCGGACCATTCCGGGGTGAAGATGCCATAGGCCCGGATGGCCTGTGCCATCTCCATCCGGGCGTCTAGTTTCTGTATGCCGGCGATAATCCACACGGCGGCCATACCGAATCGGGCGAGCGCGCTGGCCAGGTCAAGCACCGAGGCGCGTTGTGTGGCTGTCATAATCCATTAGCCTAGCCCTGAAGTTAGCCTCCCAGAACCTGTGACACCAGCGCTTGCGCCTCCTGCTGCACCTGCTTGAGGTGTTCTTCGCCACGGAAGCTCTCAGCGTAAATCTTGTACTTATCTTCCGTGCCGGACGGGCGCGCGGCAAACCACGCGTTCTCAGTCCTCACCTTGAGGCCACCGATCGCCGCGCCGTTGCCCGGCGCTTCGGTGAGCTTAGCGAGAATCTCCTCACCCGCCAGCTCAGTGGCCGTGACCTGCTCCGGGGAGAGCTTCTTCAGGATTGCCTTCTGCTCACGGTTAGCTGGGGCGTCGGTACGCGCGTAGGCCGGTGCACCATATTCCTCTGCCAGCTCCGCGTAGCGCTGGGACGGAGTCTTGCCCGTCACCGCCAGGATCTCGGCGGCCAAAAGATCCATGATGATGCCATCCTTGTCGGTGGACCACACCGTACCGTCGAAGCGCAGGAAGGAAGCGCCGGCGGATTCTTCACCGCCGAAGCCCAGGGAGCCGTCGACAAGCCCCGGCACAAACCACTTGAAGCCCACCGGCACCTCAACGAGCTCACGGCCCAAGCTGGCCACGACGCGATCAATCATCGAGGATGAGACCAAGGTCTTGCCCACCCCGGCGTTGCCCCACTGGGGGCGGTGGCTAAACAGGTACTCGATGGCCACAGCCAGGTAGTGGTTCGGGTTCATCAGGCCCGCATCCGGGGTGACGATGCCGTGGCGGTCCGCGTCGGCGTCGTTGCCCGTGGCCAGGTCGTACTTGGAACGGTTATCCACCAGTGACGCCATGGCATCCGGGGAGGAACAGTCCATGCGGATCTTGCCGTCGGTATCCAACGTCATGAAGCGGAAAGTGCCGTCTACCTCGGGGTTCACCACCGTCATGTTGAGTTCGTAATGCTCGGCGATGGCCGCCCAGTAGTCCACCGAGGCCCCGCCCATGGGATCCGCTCCGATGCGCACGCCGGCGTCCTTGATGGCTTTCATGTCCACGACGTTCGCCAGGTCCGCAACGTAGTTGTCCACGTAGTTGTGCTTCACGCAGCGCTCATCCAGCACGCCGTCAACCGCCACGCGTTTCACGCCCTCGAGCCCGGCGCGCAGATAGTCGTTGGCCTTGGCGGCGATCAAGTCGGTGGCATCGGCATCCGCCGGGCCGCCCGTTGGCGGGTTGTACTTGAATCCGCCATCGCGCGGCGGGTTATGAGACGGGGTAATCACGATGCCGTCGGTGCCCGGGTTGGTCAGGATGGCGTGGGAGACGGCCGGAGTTGGGGTATAACGGCCACGGTCATCCACGCGGACCTCCAGCTCATTAGCTAAGAGGACCTCGAGGGCAGAGACCATGGCGGGCTCGGACAGGGCATGAGTATCGCGGCCAATGAAAATGGCGCCCGTGGTGCCCTGCTCGGCACGGTAGTCCACGATGGCCTGGGTAATCGCCAGAATGTGGGCCTCGTTAAAGGCGGTATCCAAGGCGGAGCCGCGGTGCCCGGAGGTGCCGAAGGAAACCTGCTGATCGGGGTTATCAGCGTCGGGGGTGCGGGTGTAATACGCGGTGACTAGCTCTGCGATGTCAATGAGATCGGAAGGCTGGGCTGGTTGGCCGGCGCGTTCGTGTGCCATGGTGGGATTCCTCCTTGGGGATGTGGATACACCCTAAGCTTGCCTGCTTCACGCTGGTTTCGCATTCCAATTAGGATGGTGCCTATGCCACAGATCCTTCTTGTGGGCTGCGGAACCGCGCTCGGGGCGCTGGCCCGCTTTGGCCTTTCTTCGCTTCTCGGGGGTGGCGCGCTGCCGCTGCTGCTCATCAACGTTCTCGGCAGCGCTGTTATGGGCTATGCCAAGCCTCCGGCATTCTGGGGCACAGGTTTCTTAGGCGGCTTCACCAGCTTTGCCGCTTTTGCTTTTCTCACCTCCGGCTTCGGCCCGGCGCAGGCGGGGGCCTACGTGCTGGCGACGGTCGTCGGTTGCACCGCGGCCTACCTCATGGGTGACCGCCTGCAGGATCGGAGGCACGCATGATTCTCTCCATCCTGGCCGTACTCGCCGGTGGCTTTGTCGGTGGCTGCGGGCGCTACCTGCTCACCCGTGTGCTGCCTTCCCCCACATGTACCTTTGCCGCCAACCTCATTGGCGCAGCCGTGGCGGGCGTGGCCTACGGCTATGCCACGCATGCCCACACCCCTGAGTATTTTCTCCCCCTGCTAGCAGCCGGACTCGCCGGCGGGCTATCCACGTGGTCCACGCTGGCCAAGGAACTGGGAGAAATGATAAAGGCCAAGCGCTGGTGGCGCTTGGCGCGTTACCTCTTCTGGACCATCGGCCTGGGAATCGTGGTGGCCTGGCGCGGAGCGTGGGTAGGTTCGCTTCTCGCCTAACCTACCTCGCACGCCCTTGTGCGGCCACAGGCTGTACTAGTCAGCGATGGCGTCCAACGGTGGGGTCTGTGCCGCGCGCTGCGCTGGCCATAGCGCTGCCAGCACACCGACGATTCCGGAGCCCACGAACATGACCGCGAGCATCAACCACGGAACCGTCGCGGTATCGAGGCCTTCGTCGGAAAGCACGGAGATGAAGGACCACCCCATCCCCAGGCCCATGAGGATGCCCATGAGCGCACCGAAGAGGGCAATCTGTACCGATTCCACGGTGACCATCGTGCGGATCTGGCGGCGCTGGGTACCCACCGCGCGCAGCATGCCGATTTCTTGTCGGCGTTCGATCACGCCCAGCGTGAGGGTATTGACAATGCCCAAGACCGCAATGACCACGGCCAAAGCCAGTAGCGCATAGAGAATCGTGAGCATCTGGTCAATCATGCCGGCAGCCTCGCCGGCGTATTCCTCACTGGTGCGCACCTGCACCACGACGAGGTCCTTGACGGACTTCTCCAGGTTGGCGCGCAGTTTCTCCTTGTCATAGCCCTCTTCCGCATTCACGGAGACCACCATGACGTCGAGACTGCCGGGGTCAACAACGTCCTCCGCCGCGGACTTGGACACGGCCAGACCCGAAAGCATCTCAAAATGCTCATACGTGCCGAGGAGCTTCACCTGCGCGGTGCGGGAGGGATCCGGGCCGGCCAGCTCATAGGACTGACCGACTTCCCAGCCCTGCTCCGCAGCCAAGCCGGCCTCGGCGATGAAGCCAGGCTCTTCGCCCGTGTTCACGGCGCCTTCGACCACGGTGAGGTTGAGGATGTCATCGGCGTTGCCATCGATGACCTGGCTTATCAACATTTCCGGGCCATAATTCATCGAAGCCTGGCCATCCACCTGTAGTGGCGCAGTACTCATCGCTACGACCTGGCCAGCGCCCTCGGTATCGCGGGCACGCTGCGCCGTCTCGTTCGGCGTCGGGAAGTTTCCGGACGTCGGACCGGACAGCAAGAAGTCCGCGTGGGCATCCTGTTCGACGGCATCGGCAACCGAGGCTTTCATCGTCGCACCCAACATGCCGATCGAGGTCACCAGCGCCACGCCCAGCATGAGAGCGAACGCGGTAGCCGCGGTTCGGCGCGGGTTACGCGCCGAATTCGTCGACGCCAGCTTGCCCACCGCACCAAAGGGCGCGCCAACCACGCGGCCGATCCCCGGAACGATAGGCAGGGAGATGGCCGGGCCGGCAAGGAAGAAACCAAGGATTAGGTTGAGCGCACCGAGGCCCACGAGGGAGGCGCGGATGCCTGTGGAGGCATCAACAAACACTCCGACAAGCGCGAAGATGATGCCTACAACCAGCAGCAACCCGCCCAGCACGCTGCGCACGAGCAACGAAGAACCAGCCGCAGACTCGGTGGTGCGCATGGCCTCCACGGGTTTCACCGCACCCGCCCGGCGCGCCGGCGCCCACGCGGAAATGATGGTGACCACGGCACCCAAAAGCAACGGCACGACGACTGCGCTAACGCTCAGGCCCAGACCGCCGCCCATGGGCATGTCCTTGGCTTCAAAAACTGCCTTGATGAGTGCCACCAGGCCCATGCCGGCGATCACCCCCACGGCAGAACCCACAAGGCCCACGATGAAGGCCTCTGTGACCACCGAGCGCGTAATCTGCCCACGGGAGGCGCCGAGTGCACGCAAGAGTGCGAACTCCTTGGTGCGCTGGGCCACGATCATCGAGAAGGTATTCGCAATGATAAACGTGCCCACCAACAGCGCGATGAGGCCGAAAGCGATAAGGAAGTAGTTGACGAATTTCAGTGCAGAGGAAATCTGATCTGAAATCTCTTCAGCCAGTTTCTGCCCGGATTCCGCCTTGACCTCGAAGGTTTCATTGAGGTGCTCCACGAGGGCATCGGCGTCGACGCCCTCGGCCGCCGCGACCTTCAACTGGGCAGAATTGCCATAGCGCTCGACGAAGGCCTCGTGGCCCATGAGCAAGGTCAGGCTGGGGCCTTGGTCCACCGCAGGCTTGACGACGCCCACGACCTTCACCTCATCACGCTGGTCCGGGTGGACCACGAGGAGAGTATCGCCGACGTGGATACCGAACTCTTCAGCGGCGGAATCATTAATGAGGACTTCGCCGGTCCCGTTCGGCTCAGAGCCGTCGACAAGCGTGGCGGGCTCACCGACGGACTGCTCCTCCGGGTAGTAGGGCTGCACGCTGGAGGTGCCCCCACCGGTTTGAAAGGCCTCGGCGTCCTTGTTTGCCACCACGACCGTCTGGCTGCTTTGCATATTCACCGCGCGCACATCGGGGTCGGCGGCGATGTCATCGCGCATCTTCTGATCGAGGTTGGGGCCGCCCTCCTTCTGGCTCACGGCCGCATCCACGCCCGTAAACGCGGTAGATACCGCGGAGTCGAAGGTGCTCGAGAGCGAATTGGTGAACATGAAGGAACCCGAGATGAACGCGGTGCCGAGCACCACCGCCAGCAGGGTCAGGGCAAGACGCAGCTTATGAGCGAGAATGTTGCGCACGGACACCGTGCGCATGGTGTTCTTTGTGGCCATGTTCTAGCCCTCGATTTCTGCCATCACGGCGTGGATGGACTCCATGGTTGGGTTGGTGAGTTCATTCACGAGGCGCCCATCAGCAAGGAAAACCACGCGGTCTGCGTAAGAGGCTGCCTTGGCATCGTGCGTGACGATAACGACGGTCTGACCATCCTTGTCCACGGCGGTGCGCAAAATGTCGAGCACCTCGGCGGAGGAGTTCGAATCCAGGTTGCCGGTCGGCTCATCGCCGAAGATGATCTCGGGGCGCGAAACCAGGGCCCGCGCGCAGGCCACGCGCTGCTGCTGGCCGCCGGAGAGCTCTGCTGGGCGGTGATTCAAGCGCTCGGACAAGCCTAGGCGGGAAGTGACCTCATCGAACCACTCTTTATCCACCTTGTGGCCAGCGATATCGGTGGGCAGCGTGATGTTTTCTGCCGCGGTCAGCGTGGGCACCAGGTTGAAGGACTGAAAGATGAAGCCCAGGCGGTCGCGGCGCAGGGCCGTAATATCCTTGTCACTGAGCTGCGACATATCGGTGTCACCGATGAAGGCCGAACCGGACGTCGCCGAATCGAGCCCCGCCATGGTGTGCATGAGGGTGGATTTGCCGGAGCCCGACGGGCCCATGATGGCGGTGAAGGTGTTGCGCGCGAACTCAACGTCGACGTGGTCCAACGCGGTGACTGCGGTGTCTCCCTGACCGTATTGTTTGAACAGGTCAACGGCGCGAGCCGCAGCAGTCATCGTTGGGGTGGTCATGGACGTGTTCTCCTTATAGATGGGGAAAGTAACGTCACTACCCTATCTTGCCTCGGGTTAAATGTGTGACGCGTGTGGTCTAAAATATGCCCCATGCGCGCATCTCTTTCCGCTCTGGAACATTATGACCGCTGTGCCGAAGCAGCCGCGGCTCAGATCATGCGCCACTACTCCACCAGTTTTTCCCTGGCCACGCGACTTCTTTCACCCCGGGTGCGGGTGGATATCCGCAATTTATACGCCATGGTGCGCACCGCCGATGAAATCGTCGACGCCGGGCTCGATCCCCAGGACGCCGCCCTGCTTCTCGACGCCTACGAAACCACCGTCCGCAACGCCCCCTCCCAACGTTTTCACGCCGACCCGGTCGTGCACGCCTACGCGCTGTCCGCGCGGCGCTGCGGGTTCCAGGACGAACACATTGCAGAGTTCTTTGCCTCCATGCGTTGTGACCTCACGCGCACCTCCCACACAGCGGAGTCTTTTAAGGCCTATGTTCGGGGCTCTGCAGAAGTCATTGGGCTGCTATGCCTGGATACTTTTTATGCCGGTGCACCTCGGCCTGACGGCGTCGAAGAAGGAGCGGAGCGCCTGGGTGCCGCGTTTCAGAAGATCAACTTTTTGCGGGACCTGCACGAAGACTCTACTGAGCTGGGCCGCGCTTATTTTCCTACGCTGCGTGAGCCAGACAAACTCGATGAGGAAACGAAGGCCGCGATCATTTCTGATATCCGCGAAGACTTAGCCCATGCCCGCACGGCCATGGACCTGCTTCCCCTTGGCTCCAGGGTGGGGGTAGCCGCAGCGGCGGCTCTTTTCACGGAGCTTACGGATCTCCTCGAGGCCACTCCTGCGCATGAGATCATGACTACCCGCGTCAGTGTGCCCGCTGCGCGGAAAGCTGTCCTCATCAGCCGCGCTGCAGCGCACGCGGCACGGAATAAAGGTTAAAGAACATGAGCAAACATGTTGTTGTCATCGGCGCTGGTATTGCAGGCCTAGCCTCCGCTGCCTTGCTGTTGCGGGAGGGGATGCGGGTGACGGTCGTCGACAAGCAACGCAGCGTTGGTGGACGCGCGGGAAGCCTGGCCGTGGATGACTTCCGCTTCGATACCGGCCCCTCGTGGTACCTCATGCCGGAGGCCTTCGATGAGTTTTTCCGCGCCTGCGGCACCAGTACCGAGCGCGAGCTGGACCTAGTGGACCTCTCCCCTGCCTACCGTGTTATCAACGAAGACGGCGCGACCCTCGATATAGAAACGGGCGTGGATAACGTAGCAGAGCTTTTTGAATCCTTGGAGCCGGGAGCTGGCGACAAGGTGCGCGCGTACCTCTCCAGGGCCTCCGACGTATACGCCATTGCCCTGCGCAACTTCTTATACACCACCTTCTCCCGCCCCACGCAGCTTCTCAACAAAGACGTCCTCACCCGGCTGGGCTCGCTCGCGCTGCTGCTGACTCGCTCACTAGATACGCTGGTGGCCGCCCAGTTTAAGGATTACCGCCTGCGCCAGGTCCTGACTTACCCCGCGGTGTTTCTCTCCACCGAACCACAGGCCGCGCCGGCACTGTATTCCTTGATGAGCCACACCGACCTGGTGGAGGGCGTGCGCTACCCCTTAGGAGGCTTCGCGGCTGTTGTCGACGCTATCGCGAGGCAAGCAGCCGGCGCCACCTTCGAGCTTGGCACAGCGGTGGTAGCAATCAACCACGCGCACGGGCGCGCGACGGGCGTCACGCTTGACGACGGCCGCATGATCCCCGCCGACGCCATCGTCTCCGCCGCAGACCTGCACCACACAGAAACCGCTCTGCTTCCTACGGACCTGCAAACGTACCCGGAACGCTACTTTGCCCACCGTGACCCTGGCCTGGGCACCGTCTTAGTCTTTCTCGGTGTGAAGGGTGCCCTTCCGCAGCTGGCACACCATACGCTGCTATTCAGCACAGACTGGACCCCCGATTTTAGGGCCGTCTACCACGGCCCTGAGCCGTTGCGGCCGTTGGGTTCCTCGGAGTCGATCTATGTTTCAAAAACCTCTGCCACCGATTCCAGTGTGGCTCCGGAAGGCTACGAGAATCTCTTCATCCTCATTCCCGTTCCGGCAGAAGAATCCTACGGCCATGGCGATGCCTACGGCGCTGCGGAATCTCCCCGCGTTAGCGCCATCGCCCGTGCTGCCGTGGCGCAGCTGGGGTCCTGGATGGGGATTGCGGATCTGGAGGAGAGGGTCGTCGTCAAGCGCACGCTCGGCCCCGCCGACTTTGCCGAGCAGTACAATTCCTGGTCCGGCGGCGCCGTAGGCCCTGCCCATACGCTGCGCCAGTCCGCATTCTTCCGGGGCCGGAACCAATCCCGTAAGCTGCCCAACCTGTACTACGCCGGTGGCACCACGGTCCCGGGCGTGGGCGTGCCCATGTGCCTGATTTCGGCCCACAACGTCCTCACGCGGATGCGTGAACAGTACTAAGCATCGAGCTCAAGGGATGCAGGCTTACCGTTGCGTCTTACCTTCACTGTTACGGGGTGACCGCCAAAAAGATAGCCATCATCAAACTCGACGCTGAGGTTGCCACGTTGAGGAACCTCAACGGCAACGGGAGTGAGTTTGGCGTATACGTCGCTGGTAGTAAGTTCCGGCGCCGGGACGCTGTTGCCCTCGGACACGGCAACGTCGTGGCGCCAACGGTTGGCGGCTCGGAGGGCCTTTGCAGCAGCAAAGCGCTGGGCCTCCTCGAGGAACTCGGAACTGAGCACCTTGTTGATCACAGAGAGCGGTGCCTTGAATTTTCGCTTGAGATTCGTACTCTCCGCGAGAAGAAGCTCCTCCCCTTCATACACGATGCTGATATCAATTCCGAGTTCTTCTGCTCTACCTTCGAATGTATCTGTACAGCGGTCGAGCACCAACGGACCGAATGTGGAATCAAGCTCTACCGGAACGTCAATCCGGGCAAGAAGCTGCTCCATGGCTGCATCGGCTACATCTGGAAGAATCTCCCAGATATCGACATAGTGCTCTTTGCTCCTCTCGTGGAAGTGATGGCTACCCCGAGCATGAAACACCCTGAAAGGCTCAAGTTCTGTAATATCACGCGGATCCCACAGCGTTTTTCCTGCGACTGTCTGGAAGAGCTGCGGATAGCGCACTGCGATGTCGCCAGTAATCAGCTCGCCTTCCGGCAACAGCTTTAAAGCAACTCCAGGCAAGCTCATGAGCTGAATGTGCGTTTTGTCCTCAGCATAAGGATCATCACTCACCGATTTCTTCGGCGCGGCTGCCACGACGAAGAGAAACTCTGTTTCTTCGAAGCTCAGTATCGTTTTAACAACGTCATGGTCCGAAAATTCACGGTAGAGGGAAAGCATGTCGCAATAGTACATCTGCGAAAAGGCCGTGCAGCGCTGCATAGCGTAGTCTGAGGAGGTTGACGTCGAGTGGAAAGGCGAAGCGATGGCAGAAACTATTGAACAGGCCAGCGAGGCCGTAGAGGCATGGCTGAAGCAAGAAGACGCTATTGATCCTAAAAAGGCCCCTCGCCTCCAGGAACTCTTAGCTCGCGTTCCCCGTCAAGAGCTCATCGCGATTGTAGAGCGCCAGAATGCGCTCCGCGCTGCGCTAGCCCTCCGCCTGCTGCCACGGGAAAAGTCCATCGCGGTCTTTGATGCGCTCGATGCAAAGCACCAGGCGGACATCATTGATGAGCTGGGGAATGCCGATGTTTATGAATTCTTCGACGAGTTGGATCCCGAAGACCGCGTGGCGCTCTTGGATGAGCTGCCCGCCGAGATTGCGGATCGCCTCCTCCGCTCACTAACCCAGACGCAGCGCGATGTCACCGGAGTGATCCTTGGCTACACGAAGGGCTCCGTCGGCCGTCGTATGTCGCCAGAGGTGCCCGACATTCACCCGGAAATGAGCATGGAAGATGCCCTGCGCACACTACGCGATACCGCCGATGAACTGGAGACCATCTATACCGTTCCGGTGACGCGCAAGGACCGTCGCCTGGTGGGCGTCGTAAGCCTGCGCGATCTCTTCACGGCGAAGAGGGGCGTGCTCATTGAGGACATCATGAAGGAACCGGTTTATGCGCGGGCGACTGCTGACGCTGAAGAAACCGTACGGTGGTTCCTGCCCCTCGATATGCTGGCGCTGCCGATTGTGGATGATTCCCACCGCCTCGTTGGTCTTCTTACGTGGGACGATGCCACGGACATCATGGAGGAAGCGGACAGCGAGGACTCGGCTCGTTCCGGTGGTACGGAAGCGCTCCAGCAGCCTTACTTGTCGACGCCGTTGCTCAAGCTCGTTCGCTCCCGCATTCTCTGGCTGCTCGTGCTCGCTGTGTCAGCGTTGTTGACCGTGCGGGTTCTCGATTCCTTCGAGGACACCCTGGCCAAGGCGGTCGTACTTTCTCTGTTTATCCCCCTCCTCACTGGCACGGGCGGCAATACAGGAAACCAGGCGGCTACTACAGTGACCCGTGCGCTCGCGCTTGGCGACGTCCGAACGCGCGACCTCCTTTCCGTAATGTGGCGCGAGCTGCGCGTCGGAATGCTGCTCGGCGCCGTACTCGGACTGGCTGGTCTCGTCTTGGCGACGGTGGTCTACGGCCTCGATATCGGTATCGTGATCGGCTCCACCCTGTTTCTTATTTGCTCGATGTCAGCGACCGTTGGCGGCCTCATGCCGATTGTGGCCAAGACGGTTGGTGCGGACCCTGCTGTGTTTTCTAACCCGTTCATCTCCACGTTCTGTGACGCGACGGGCTTGATTATCTACTTCTTCATCGCAAAATCGGTGTTGGGGATCTAGGGCATCTAGCCCGATAGGACCCGCTAAGCTCCATCGCGCGACCTGCCGACCTAACTGCGGCCGCGCTAGGGCCTCACCAGCCTCCTGAACACAGTCCCTGGCGCACGCCAGAGCAGCCGTGAAGCGTCCTGGGTTTAGTTCCTACCTCAG
>NZ_KV818445.1:0-117878 GCF_001814945.1 Corynebacterium sp. HMSC066C02
GCGGGCACACCGGCGATCCTTCAGACACCACCACCCACAAAACACAACAAGGCACGCAAGAAAACCTGCGAGCCTTATGTCAGCGCTACCCATCATCCAAAGCCAGACTGACGGGCGATCCAGCGACCCCAAGTCTGGCTTCCCGTGCTGCCGGAAGCAGCAAGAGCAACGGGATCCTTAAGCCCTTAAAGAGCGAAACCTGCCAACCGGATGAAGGTTTACGGGCACTCCGTCGTTCCTGGAAGACGCGTCTCCCTTTCTATACAGGCCAACGGACACCGGGATATGCGGATGGTTTAACGTGTCGTGAGCATTCGAGTGGGCACGGCTAGCGCGGTGCGAAGGCCGTATAGTCAGCGGGACTGGCGCCTGCTCCAACGGCGCGCTCGGCGGCCTTAAGGAAATCGGACACTACCTTGCGGTCATCGAGGTTACGGCCGGAAATCGATAGGCGCACGGTGTTGCCGCGCTGCGCGGAGCGCTCGGCAGCGCGGATGATGTTGCGGCGCCACCACTTGGCCGAACCGAAACCCTCACCAAAGGACAAGTTGCGGGCTTGGTGGAGCTCGCCGGTGCGCAGGTCATGGATGCCGCGGGTGGATGCAGCAAAGTCAAAATCAAACTCAGGAAGAACTTCTAGAGTTCCCTCCGACATACGCCAGCGCGGCGGCGCAAAGATAGTGGGCTCAAAGCCGATTCTGGCCATCTGCCGCGTCGCCCCCTTGAGGCGCAGACGCGCCTCGTGTGCATCCAGGTTTGCGAATTCCGCACGGCGGCCCTGAACTGCTTGGTCGAAGCCGTTGAGAATGAGCACTCGGCCCGATTCGGCCTGCTCACGCAACCACGACTGTGTCGCCGAATCCTTAGCCAGGTGCCAATTGCCATCGATGTGTGGCGCTACGAGCAAGGACACCGGGATATCCGCTTTATCGAACTGCTCCAGCAGGTCAGCGGCCTGCCTTCGGGTGTCGTCGAAGATACTGGAAATCGAAACCAAAAGGTGGCCATGCATAAGGAAAATTATCGCACAGCCACCGTCCCGGCGCGCGCCGAGGGGAAGCCTCACTCCCCCACATGGGCGGCCTAGGACGCTGTGCGGCTCATTAGCCACACAGCTCGAGCGGGGAGCCTAAGACTCAACCCCCGTGGCCTGGTTAATCAACCACGCATACTCGAATGCCGCCTGCCGCCACTTGGCATAGCGGCCAGACACACCACCATGGCCGGCGGCCATCTCAGTCTTGAGGAGGAACTCGCCACCGGTGGCGACGTCACGAAGCTTGGCCACCCACTTCGCCGGCTCCACGTAGAGCACGCGGGTGTCGTTAAGCGAGGTCAGCGCCAGGATATTGGGATACTTCTGCGGCGCAATGTTCTCATACGGCGAGTAAGAAGCCATGTAGTCATAGACCTCCGGGTCGTGGTACGGGTCGCCCCATTCTTCCCACTCCACCACTGTCAGCGGCAGCTCCGGCATAAGAATCGAGGTCAGCGGGTCCACGAAGGGCACGTTGGCCTCGATGGCCTTAAACCGATCTGGCGCCATGTTCGCCACCGCGCCCATGAGCAGTCCACCGGCGGAACCGCCTTCCGCCACCAAGGTTTCCGGGGTGGTCACGCGGCGCGCGATGAGGTCATCGGCCACCGCGATGAAGTCCGTAAACGTGTTCTTCTTAGCCAGCATCTTGCCGTCGTCGTACCAGTTGCGGCCCATCTCACCACCGCCGCGAACGTGCGCCATGGCAAAGATCATGCCGCGGTCCATGAGAGACAAACGGAAGACCGAGAAATACGGGTCCATATTTGCCTCGTAGGAGCCGTAGCCGTAAAGCAACGTCGGGTTCGGCTGCGCACGGTCCAAGTCCGCGCGGTGCACGATGGACACCGGCACCTTCGTCCCGTCAGGCGCTTCAGACCAGACGCGGTAAGCCACGTACTCATCCTTGTCATAGCCGCCAGGGACTTCCTGTTCCTTCAGCAGCGTGTACTCGCCGGTGGCCACGCGGTAATCAAAGAGCTGGGCTGGCTGGATGAAGGAGGTGTAGCTCACGCGCAGCACCGGCGCATCCCACTCCGGGTTGCCGGCCACGCCAACGGTGTAGAGCTCCTCGTTGAAGTTGAGCTCGTCGAAACGCGCCCACCCCTCCCGCACATCCATTACCGCGGCACGGCCAATGCCGCCGCGGCGGTAGCCCACGACGATCTGGTCGCGGTAACAATCCACGCCTTCAATGCGCACGGTGTCATCATGCGGCATGAGGACGGTGAGTTCGCGCAAGGCTGGAAGGTCATCGGAGACAGGACAGTAGCCTAAGGCAAAGTTGGGGCCGGTGGCATTGTGCGTGACAACCCAGTAGTCGGTGCCGTCCACCACCGCATGGTCGACGTCATAGTCCACGCCAGTCTCGCGCTCCCACAGGCAGCGGAACTCGCCCTCGGGGGTGGACTGCTCGAGCACCCACGCCTCATTCGTCGTCTTCGAGCCGGACACAATCATGATGTACTTCTCGCTGCGGGTCGTCCCCACGCCAATGCCGAAACGCGAATCCTCCTCGCGCATGACCACGACGTCCTCTGACTGCGGGGTTCCCACACGGTGGCGCCACACGGTGTCCGGCCGCCAGGCGTCATCGACGGTGGTGTAGAAGATGAATTCCTCCCCTACCCACGTCGCGCCATAGAAGATGCCTTCTAGGTGGTCCTCCAACAGCTCTCCTGTGCGCAGGTCCTTGATGAAGAGCTCAAAGCGCTCGTCGCCGGCCACGTCCACGGAATAGGCCAGCAGGTCACCGGAATCGCTCACCGTGGACGCGCCCAGGGCGAAGAAGTCGTGGTCTTCGGCGAGCGCGTTGACGTCGAGAAGCACCTGCTCCCCTTCCGGCGCCCCCTCCTCCGGGATGGTCGGCGGAGTCCACGGATCGGAGCCTTCCGACACCGGGATGCGGCAGCTGTAGCCGTACTCCTGGCCCTCCTCGGTGCGCCCGTAGTACCAGTACTTACCGCGGCGCTGGGGCACGGACATGTCCGTCTGCTTGATGCGGGACTTGACCTCAGTGAAGATGTTCTCCGTCAAGGTGTCCAGGTGTGCGGTGCGCTCCTTGGTGTAGGCGTTTTCGGCCTCCAAGTATTCGCGGGTCTCCGGGGCGTCTTTCGCGCGCAGCCACTCGTAATTATCGATGAAGCTGCGGCCATGGAACTCACGGGTGACCGGGCGTTTCGCTGCGTGTGGTGCGTTCATTCAGCCTCCTTAAAAAGTGGTCCCGGACAGGCGTTCAAAGGCCTCAACATAACGCGCGCGGGTGGCCTGGACAACGTCATCCGGCAGGCGCGGCGGCGTGGACTCCTTGTCCCAGCCGGAGTCGGTGAGCCAATCGCGCACGTACTGCTTATCAAAGGAAGGCTGGACCTTGCCTTCCTCGTAGGTATCGGCCGGCCAGTAGCGCGAGGAGTCCGGGGTGAGGACCTCATCAGCTAAGACCAAAGTGCCGTGCTTATCGACGCCAAACTCGAACTTCGTATCCGCCAAAATAATGCCCTTCTCCTCCGCCAGCGCGGCGGCCGTGGCATAAATGCGCAGGGTGGCTTCGCGCAGCTGCTCAGCTCGCTCGCGGCCTAGCTTCTCCACAACGACGTCGAAGGAGACGTTCTCATCGTGGTCGCCCTGCTCCGCCTTGGTGGCCGGGGTGAAAATGGGCTCGGGCAGGCGGGAGGCCTCGGTCAGCCCCTCCGGCAGCTCGACGCCGCACACGCTGCCGGATGCCTTGTATTCCTTCAGCCCGGAGCCGGTGAGGTAACCGCGGGCGACGCACTCGAAGGGCAGCATGTCGAGCTTCTGCACCACCATAGCGCGGCCGAGTACCTCTTCGGGGATGCGCTCATCATCGAGCGGGCCGGCGAGGTGGTTAGGGAAATCAATGACGTCGAAGAAGAACTTCGAGGTCGCCGTAAGCACACGGCCCTTGTCCGGAATGGCGGGCTCAAGGGCGTGGTCGTAGGCGGAAATGCGGTCGGAGACGACCATGAGCAGGGTATTGTCGCCGATTTCGTAGATATCGCGCACCTTGCCGGAGGCGATGTGGGCATAGGAAGAAAGTTCTGGACGCATGACATACATCCTAGACCCGTCTAGACTGCTTCAAGATACATCCCAAGCATGAGGAGTTAAGCCTGTGCACTCTCGCATGATCTCCCTTTTGACCTCCGCTGCACTGGTGGGCGGTGCCCTGAGCGTGCCGGCGGCGCAGGCTGCCGATATCTCCGTGCGCGAATCTGACCACGGCCAATGGCTGTGCACGATGTCGGCCTCGGCCACGGATCGCGAGCTAGCCCGGGACGTCCGCGCTGGATATATCGCGACGATTAAGGCGACTTCCGAGCAGATTCAAGCGCAGTTCCCGAAGCTGGATTTCTCCGCGTATACCTCGCGCGATATCAGCAAGGCTCCGGGCTATGCGGCGACGGTGGCCGCGCTGGGCAAGGCCGGTTATACGGGCGCGGATATGCTCATCATCCTGGTCGGCGCCGCCGCTCCGGAGGCGCTCGTAGCGGATGAGTCGGTGCTGCTGCCGCAGGACGCCGAGTACTCCATCAATGCTGCTGCCGCCCGCGCAAAGAAGGGACCGGCGCCACTACTGTCGACGGGTAGCGATTTCAGCCCCAAGCTGCGCGCCGCTCTGGCAGAAAACCAGGCACAGGAGAAAGAAGCCGTTGACGCCTTCAACGCAGCGCAGGTGCAGTCTTTCGCTGAGTGCGTCGAGGAACTGCGCAGCCGCGGTGCGCAAGAAGGCATCCAGCCGGTGCCGGAGCTGCCCATTCCGGGCAAGACGACGCAGCAGCAAACCTCGTCCACGGGTGCTGCGGTTCTCGGCATCATGGCGGTACTCACCGCGCTGATGATCGGCGGCTACCTCGCCTCCAACGGGAAATCCCTCGGCGGCTTCGAGTTGCCGGTGCTGCGCATCCCCGGGATGGCCTAAAAGCTAGTGCCGGGTGGCCCGGGACGTCGATAGAAGGTCGTTTCGATCAAATAGGGACCAGAAAATTCGGGGCGGCCTTAATTGATCGAAACGTACATGGACCGGGCCAGCGCGGTACGTTTTCGTAAATAGAGCCTCAAAAACTCACGTTTGAGAGGGCTTGTCTGCGAAAACGTACCGCGCCGGGTCGTCCCTTCACAGGGGATCCCCCGGCCGCGTGAGCTAGAGGATTTCGCCCGGGGTGTAGGCCGCGGCCTGCGGGTGCTGGTCAGCAATCGCCTTGATGCGGCCCAGAATCTGGCTCACCTGCGACTCGGCAGCACCGATGAAGGCGTGCTTATCCGACAGCGCGGCCTCGAGAGCGGCGGCATCGAGCGGCAGGCGCTCGTCGGCAGCCAGGCGCTCAATCAGGTCCTGCTCCCCGCCATTCTCGCGCATGTTGAGTGCTACAGCGACGGCGTTTTCCTTGATGACCTCGTGCGCGGTCTCACGGCCCACGCCCGCGCGCACCGCCGCCATGAGGATGCGGGTGGTGGCGAGGAAGGGCAGGTAGCGCTCTAGCTCACGGTCGATCATCGCCGGGAAAGCACCGAATTCTGCCAGCACGGTGAGGAAGGTTTCGAACATGCCGTCAATGGCAAAGAAAGCATCCGGCAAGGCAACGCGGCGCACCACCGAGCAGAAGACGTCGCCCTCGTTCCACTGCTGGCCGGACAGGTCCGCCACCATCGTCAGGTAGCCGCGCAGAATGACCTGGAAACCGCCGACGCGCTCGCAGGAGCGGGCATTCATCTTGTGCGGCATCGCAGAGGACCCAACCTGGCCCTCCTTGAAGCCTTCAGTCACGGTTTCGTTGCCGGCCATGAGGCGGATGGTCGTCGCCAGTGAGGAGGGCGCAGCACCAAGCTCCACCAGCGCGGAAACAGCATCGAAGTCGAGGGAGCGCGGGTAAACCTGGCCCACCGAGTTGAATACGCGAGAGAAGCCCAGGTGATCCGCAATGCGCGTTTCTAGCGCCGCGAGCTTGTCCTCGGATCCGCCCATGAGGTCAAGCATGTCCTGCGAGGTGCCCATCGGGCCCTTGATGCCGCGCAGCGGGTAACGGCTCAGCAGAGACTCCACGCGCTCGATGCCGAGCAGCAGTTCGTCGGCAGCCGAGGCGAAACGCTTGCCCAGGGTCGTCGCCTGGGCAGCGACGTTGTGGGAGCGGCCCGCCATCACCAGCGTCTGGTACTGCGCGGCGCGCTCACCGATGCGGGAGACCACCGCGATGGCTTTATCGCGGGTCAGCTCCAAAGAACGCAGAATCTGCAGCTGTTCCACGTTCTCCGTCAGATCACGCGAGGTCATGCCCTTGTGGATGTGCTCGCAGCCGGCCAGGGCGTTGAACTCCTCGATGCGAGCTTTAACGTCGTGGCGCGTGACGCGCTCACGCTCCGCGATGGAGGCGAGGTCGACGTTCTCAACCTGCGCCTCGTAAGCGGCGATAGCCGCAGCTGGGATGTCGACGCCGAGATCCTTCTGCGCCTTCATCACCGCAATCCACAGCTGGCGCTCCAGGATGATCTTGTGTTCTGGGGACCAGATTTCAGCCATCTCGGGGGAGGCGTATCGAGCGGACAGGACGTTGGAAATGTTCTTCTTTTCAGCCACGTCGCTCATTATTCCACGCCTCGCCCCAAAGGAGGCATTATCAGCGGATTAGATGCTGATCTGGCCCTTCTCCGCTGGGAGTGCGATGTCTGTGCGGAAGAAGCTGCCCTCCAGCTCGATGCCGCCGAGAATCTCGTAGGCGGCAGCACGGGCATCGGCGAGGGTGGCGCCGCGACCGAGGACGTTGAGGACGCGCCCACCGTTGGAGACGTAGCCGCCCTCCCCCGCAGTGGTGCCGGCATGGAGGATCCGGGTGGGGTCATCCAGGTCCGGCGAGGTAATCGGATCACCCTTGCGCGGGGAGGCCGGGTAGCCCTCTGCGGCTAGCACCACGGTAACGGCGTAGCCCTCTTCCCACTCCAGCGGCGCAAGTTCCGCCAGCTGTCCGGTGGCGGTGGCATTCAAAACCTCACCCAGCGGAGACTTCAGCAAAGCGAGCACCGCCTGTGTCTCCGGGTCTCCGAAGCGGGCATTGAATTCCACCACGGCTGGGCCTTCCTTGCCCCATGCCAGGCCGGCGTAGAGCAAGCCAGAGTAGGGAGTGCCACGCTTGACCATTTCTTTGGCCACGGGAACGCAGACTTCGTCGACGATGCGCTGGACGCCGTCGGCAGGCAGCCACGGCAGCGGGGTGTAGGCACCCATGCCGCCGGTGTTGGGGCCTTCATCGTTGTCATAGGCGCGCTTGTGGTCCTGTGCCGGGAGCAGCGGGACGACGGTTTCGCCATCCACGAGGCAGAACAGGGACACTTCGGGGCCGTCGAGGAAGGACTCGAGCAGCACTGGGTTGCCCACAGCATGAACCGCATCGACGTGCGCGCGGGCCGCGTCGCGGGACTCGGTCACCACGACGCCCTTGCCGCCGGCCAGGCCATCATCCTTGACCACGAAGTGCGGGCCAAAGCGGTCCAGCGCGGCCTCGATGTCCGCATCGCTGGTGCCGGGGGCGAGCTGCTCCGCGCGGGCGGTGCGCACGCCGGCGGCCGCCATGACATCCTTGGCAAAGGCCTTGGAACCCTCGATCTGTGCCGCGCTTGCCGACGGCCCGAAGACCGCAATGCCGCGCTCGCGCAGAGCATCCGCCACGCCTTTCACCAGCGGCACCTCCGGCCCAATGACGACCAGATCCGCGTCAATATCAACCGCCAGCTCCGTCATGCGCGCAGGATCGTCCACTTGGGAATACTCCGGGTGAATGGTGGCTTGCTTGGCATGTGCCGGGGAACCCGGTGCGATGTGCAAATCGGTAACAGAGGGATCAGATTTAAGGCCAGTGAGCAGGGCGTGTTCGCGGCCGCCCGAGCCAATAACGAGAATGCGCATGCCGTCTATCTTAACTGGCGGTAGCCTAGGGGCCATGTCTTCCGTATTTACAAAGATCATCGAGGGCGAGCTGCCAGCTCGCTTTGTCTACCGCGACGAGAAATGCGTGGCATTTTTGTCCATCGAGCCGCTGCGTTATGGCCACACCTTGGTGGTGCCGATCGAGGAGGTCGATAAGTGGACTGACCTCGATTCTCAGACTTGGGCGCACCTCAACGAGATTGCTCTAGAGATCGGTGGCGCCATTAAGACGGCCTTCGACACCCCGCGTACGGGCTACATCATCGCTGGCTTCGACGTTCCCCATACCCACATCCACCTCTTCCCCACCGAGAAGATGGAAGACTACGACTTCGCCAAGGCCTTCGCTGCCGACGCTACCGACCCCGCCGCCATGGATGAGGCCGCCGCGCGCATCCGTCAGCACCTCGGCACGGATGAGGACGGCCGCCGCAGCAACTAGGCGCTAGCTCCCGCTCGTCGGCGCCTTGGGGAGGCGGACGGTAAAGACCGATCCGCTGCCCAGCTCAGAGTCCACGGAGATCGAACCGCCGTGCTGTTCCACGAGGGACTTCACAATGGCTAAGCCCAAGCCCGAGCCACCCGTATCGCGGGTTCGTGAAGTATCCGCACGGTAGAAGCGCTCAAAGATATGGGCTGCATCTTCGGGGGAGATGCCCTTGCCGTCATCGGCGACGTCGATAAGCACGTTCTCCTCATCATCCCGCAAAGTCAGCGTCACCGATGCCTCGTCACCACCGTGACGGATACCGTTAGATACCAAGTTGAGCAACACTTGGTGCAGGCGGTCCGCGTCACCGTTGACTATCGGAATCTCGGAGGCTTCATTGTTGACGTTGATCGTGCGGCCAGAAAAGGCCGCGCGTGCCGAAGAGCCCACGGAAAGCACGAGCTCCAGCATGTCTACCTCGCGCATATCGAGGCGCGATCCCTCCGCACGCGTCAGGGCTAGCAAGTCCTCCACCAGCAGCGACATGCGCTGCGACTCGGCATCGATCTTGCTGAAGACAAATTCCGGATCTTTAGTCGCCCCCGAACGGTACAGCTCCGTGTAGCCGCGCAGGCTGGTCAGCGGCGTGCGCAGCTCGTGGGAGGCATCGCCGACGAAGCGGCGCATCTGCTGCTCCTTTTCCTGCGCATGGACGACGGAGTTCTGCAACTGTCCCAGCATGACGTTAAGCGCCGCGGCGAGCTGGCCTACCTCGGTATGTAGCGGCCACTCTGGCACGCGCTTGTCCAGGTTGCCGGCCGCGATTTGGGAGGCCGTTTTCTCGACCACGCGCAGCGGCCGCAGCGCCCGGTGGATCAGCCACATACCCACGAGCGCGATAATGAGCATGACCAGCGCCGCGATGATGACCTGGACTATAGCGAGGCCTTTCAGAATGGAGTTTTCCGTCGTCAGGTCTTTAGCGACGACCACCACGGAGCCATCCGTCTTGAGCTGCGCCACGGCACGCCATTCGGTTTCGCCTTGAATTGAGCGAACGGTGCTAGGTTCACCACCAACGACCACCGAACGAGCATCCGGCAACGCCGCCGTCGGCCGCGTGGTTACCACGGAGCCATCGGGATAATACGCCAGTGCTACATAGTCCGTCGGGGGTCGGCGGCTCCCGTCCTGCGGCGTGTAGAAAGTCGCGTCGAGATTGCTGGCCCAAGAACTCAGGGCATCATTCAGCTCGGTGTCCACGCGGGTGTAGAGCACGTTGCGCATGATCGACGAGACCGCCAAGGAGGACATAGCCAGGCCCAGGCCCGAAACCAGCACCATCAAGACGAGCAGCCACGTGCGCAAGGGCAGCGCTTTAGGTCGCTGCATGCGCCGGCGCAAGGCGCTATTGAGCACCGGCGTGGATCCGGAATCCGGGTTCGCGGTGGATTCGCTCATAGTGAAAAAGCCTACGAGCGCGGTGTGCGCAGCACATAACCGACACCACGGACGGTGTGGATGAGCGGAGTATCGCCGGTATCAATCTTGCGGCGCAGATAAGAAATGTAGGACTCAACCACGTTGCCATCGCCGCCAAAGTCGTAGTGCCAAACGTTATCCAGAATCTTGGACTTGGACAGCACCACCTCGCGGTTCTGCATGAGGTAGCGCAGCAGGTTGAACTCGGTGGGCGAAAGCTCCACGATCTCCCCTGCCTTGGTGACCTCGTGGGTGTCATCGTTGAGGGTGAGGTCGGCATAGGTCATGGTGGCGTCACCGTTCTGGTCATCCACCGTGCTGCCGCGGCGCAGGATCACGCGCAGGCGGGTGATGACCTCTTCCAGGCTGAAGGGCTTGGTGACGTAATCATCCGCCCCAATGGTCAGGCCATGGATTCGCTGATCCACGCTGTCTTTGGCGGTGAGGTAGAGGACGGGGCCGTCGAGGCCTTCCGCGCGCAGCTTGCCCAGCAACTCAAAACCATCCATGCCCGGCATCATGACGTCCATGATGTAGGCATCAGGGTTGATCTCCCGCGCGATGCGCAGGGCTTCGTTGCCGGAGTTGGCGCTGTGTACATCGAAGCCCTGAAACTTCAGGGAAACAGTAAGTAGTTCAACGATATTGGGCTCGTCATCGACGACAAGTACCTTGACGTCCTTTGAATCATCCATGGTCCCGCTCTGGTCCTTTCTCCGCTGTTCCTATGACTAGGTGGCGTGGGGGTTTCTCATTCAAAGTGAGAAGTATTGCACTACGCCTTCCCAGGGTACTGAGCGGAGTCTGGACGTGCGCTGTGAACAAATCAGTCCCACACGGGATTACCCAGATCCAGCCCTTCTGCCTGGGCTTGTGCTTCAATCAGCTGACGCAAGTAGCCGGCATTACCGCGATAGGTCTCATCGAAGCGCGGATCCTCGCAGTACATGCGAGCCAAGATCACTTGCTTGGACCTCGACACTGGGTACCACTGAGCAATGAGGTCGCGGTGCTTGTCGACGATCTCCTTCGCCCCCTCGCTGCCCGGTTCAAGCCCTGCGTTCGCGGACTCCTCTAGCTCGGCCGCAAAGTTTTCATGATCCACGGAGAATCCTTCCCAATCCTTCTTCCCCATCGATTCCGCAGCGGCCGCACTCGCCGCCCATTCTTTGCTGTCTCCCCACTTCTCGCGGGCTTCTTCCTGCAGTTGGGGCCATGCATCACCCAGATTGCGCACTTTTTGGCTGGGGCTTAGGTTCTTATCCATTTCGGTCTCCTCAATCAGTCTTTCCACTGCGTACAACATCGCATCGACGTCGGCTCGCCGCTTCTGTAAAGCCTCGTGTTGGCCTCGGAGGCGGGCCAGAGTGGCGGAGGAAGGGGCATCGAGAAGCACTGCGATGTCCTTCAGCTCAATTCCCACGCTGCGATATATCAGGATGTCCATCCCGCGCTGCACGTCATCTTCGGTGTACAGGCGGTGATCACCCCCAGTGCGCCACTGTGGGCTGAGCAGCCCAATGTCATCCCAGTGCCGCAACGTGCGGGTGGTGACTTTGAGGATTTCGGCAACGTCGCCGATGCTGTAGTCATTACGCATGACGTTGAGCCTAAAAGTTGACGTCGCGTTAAGTGCAACTCCTGCCACTCAGCACATATTTTTGCCTACGATAATGAAGCATGACGCAAGCCTCGAAACGCACTGACCGCCTCACCGTGGCTGCTTGGGCCCTGTGGGACTGGGGTTCGGCTGCCTTCAACGCGGTTCTCGTGACGTTTATTTTCTCGGTCTATCTCACCGACTCGGTGGGCCAACACATTGACTCGCAGTTCACCCCGGCGCAGTGGTTGTCGTGGTCTATGACGGTGGCGGGTCTGGTGATTTTTGCGGTCACCCCCGTGATGGGCCAGCGTTCCGACCGGTTGGGCACGCGGCGGCGCGCGCTGGGCTTCTGGTCGCTGCTGACCTTCCTGGTCATGGCCAGCCTGTTTTTCATTCGCAACGATGCGCCCGCGTATTTCTGGCTGGGTCTTATCGGCTTGGCGGTAGGTTCGGTGACCATCCAATTCGCCGAAGTCAATTATTTTGCCCAGCTCAACCAGGTGGCCACCGAGGACAAGGTGGGCCGGGTATCTGGCCTGGGCTGGTCGGCGGGTTATTTCGGTGGCATCGTGCTGCTGCTCATCTGCTACTTCGGCTTCGTCTCCGGAGAGGGAGGCGGACTTGGGCTATCCACGGAGGGCGGCTGGAATATTCGGCTCGTGGCACTGCTCGCCGCGGCGTGGTTTGGGCTATCTGCCATTCCCGTGCTGCTGCGCGTGCCGGAGATTGCGCCGTCGGGTGAAGCAGCGGGCGGCGTTGCGGCGTCTTATCGCGAGCTGTGGCGCACGGTGCACACGCTGTGGCGGGAAGATCGCAACGCCTTTGCCTTCCTTTTCGCTTCTGCCATCTTCCGTGATGGGCTCTCGGCCGTATTCAGCTTCGGGGCGGTGTTGGGCGTATCCGTCTATGGGCTTTCGCCTGGCGACGTCCTCATCTTCGGCGTTGCCGCCAACGTTGCGGCCGCACTGGGCGCGGTTGCGGGCGGGCTGATCGACGACCACGTGGGCCCCAAAGCCATCATCCTCACCTGCCTGACAATTCTGACGTTGATGGCGGGCATCATGTTCTTCGCGCAAGGCCCGACGGTCTTCTGGATCTGCGGGCTCATCCTGTGCCTGTGCGTGGGACCAGCCCAGGCTTCCGCCCGCGGCTTCTTGGCGCGCGTTGCCCCGCCAGGACGTGAAGGCGAGATGTTTGGCCTCTACGCCACAACCGGGCGTGCCGTAGCGTGGTTGACGCCTTTCCTGTTCGGCGTCTTCGTCTCCCTGATGGGCCAAGGAGACCGGGGAGGCGTGCTCGCCATAGGGCTAGTCCTCCTCGTCGGAGCGATCGTGCTCATCCCAGTCAAAGACCCCGCGAAAGCATAACGCTGTCGCGGGGTGGAGCCGCAGGGCGTGGGTTCCTTGTGGTGCGTAGGTCCCTTCTAGCGTGAGAGCGAAGCGCTCACGCTAGAAGTCCTGTGGACGCGGAATGTTGCGCAGGTTGGACTTCGCCATGGAGAGCATCTGGCCCACGCCGCCACCGAAGACGGTGCGGGTTGCTGCCTTGGAGAAGCCGAGCAGCTGCTCGAAGGTGAGTGTCGGCGGCAGGGAGAGGGCGTTCGGGTCCGTGACGACGTCGATAAGCGCAGGGCCGTCGTAGGCCAAGGCCTCCTTGATAAGGCGCGGCGCGTCCTTCGGATCCTCGATGCGGAAGTGCTTGATGCCTGCGCCTTCCGCGATCTTGGCGTAGTTCACGTGCTCGTGGTCGGTCTCATGCTCCGGCAGGCCCTGGACCAGCATCTCCAGCTTGACCATGCCGAGGGAAGAGTTGTTGAACACGAACATCTTCACCGGCAGGTTGTGCAGCTTCACCGTGAGCAGCTCGCCCATGAGCATGGAGAGCCCGCCGTCACCGGAGAAGGTGATGACCTGGCGGTCTGGGTGCGCCGCCTGCGCACCGATGGCCATCGGCAGCGCGTTGGCCATAGTGCCGTGACGGAAGGAGCCAATCTGCTCGCGCTTGCCATTCGCAGTGATGTAGCGCGCGCCCCAGACATTGCACATGCCGGTATCGACGGTGAAGATAGCGTCTTCATCGGCCTGCTGGTCAATGAGGTCTGCGATGTACTCCGGGTGGATTGGCGTGTGCTTCTCCACGCCAGAGGTGTAGGCCTCAACGACGTGGTGCAGCTTGTCGTAGTGATTCTTGAGCATCTTGTCGAGGAAGGAGCGGTCCTTCTTTTCATCGACGTGCGGCAGGATGTTCTCAATGGTGGCGGCGACATCACCCGTCACCGGGTACTTAATGCGGGTCCGGCGACCGATGTGGGAGCCATCGATATCGACCTGGGCCACGTTGGCATCCGGCAGGAAGTCGTTATAGGGGAAGTCCGTGCCCAGCAGGATAAGCAAGTCCGCCTCATGGGTAGCCTCGTGGGCTGCGCCATAGCCGAGCAGTCCGGACATGCCGACGTCGAAGGGGTTGTCGTACTGGATGTACATCTTGCCACCCAGGGCGTGGCCGATGGGAGCCTTGATCTTCTCGGCCAACGCAAGAACCTGCTCGCGCGCATCCTTGACGCCGGCACCGACGAAGAGAGCGACGTTCTTAGCCTCATTAATGGCCTGGGTCAGCGCAGCGGCCTCTGCCGGGTCTGGGTAGACAACCGGGCGGCCGGAGGAAATAACGGAGGAGGTGAAGGTGTCCTCTTCCGCCTCTTGAGTGGAGACATCGCCCGGAATGACGAGGACGGACACGCCCTTGCCGGCCATGGTGCTCTGGATGGCATGGTGCAGAACCACGCCTCCCTGCTCAGCAGAGTTGACCATCTCGCAGTAGCCGGAGCACTCCTGGAAGATGGCCTCCGGGTGGGTTTCCTGGAAGAACTTCGAGCCGATCTGGCGGGAAGGAATGTGGCTAGCTAGGGCGAGGACCTTGGCGCCGTTGCGGTGGGCGTCGTAAAGCCCCTGAATAAGGTGCGTATTGCCCGGACCGCAGGAGGCGGCGCACACGGCAAGGTTGCCAGTGGTGAGGGAATCGGCCTCAGCGGCGAAAGCCGCGGCCTCTTCGTTACGGACGTGAACCCACTCGATGGAGGATTGACGCACCGCATCCACGATGGGGTTGAGGGAATCACCAACGAGACCATAGATGCGCTTGACCCCTTGGGCTTCCAGAGTTTCCACGAGCTGCGTGGCGTAATTGCGTGCCATGTTGTACCTCTCTAACTTTTATCGCTAACGGCCCCCAGTGTCCCCGCGCCGGGCACATTTCGCCACCTTAAAGCTGCCTTCTCACGTAGTAGAGGCTTTGTGACTTCGACAACAAACACGCTTCTTGAGCTTTGAAACTGTAACGACCGTTCGCTATAGTTTCGCAGCATGACAGATGCACGAACGGAAACCTCGGCAGAGATGCTTCGGACCTCAGCGACCCGCCGGTGGACCTTCTTTGGCGTGGTCTCTTTAGGCCTGCTCATGATCGGCTTGGATAACTCAATCCTCTACACAGCCCTGCCGGAGCTCTCCGAGCAGCTCCACGCCACTTCGCTGCAGCAACTATGGATCATCAACGCCTATGCACTCATGCTTGCCGGTCTCCTGCTGGGCACCGGAACTCTGGGCGATAAAATTGGCCACCGCCGCATGTTCGTCATCGGCCTGTGGATTTTCGGCATCGCGTCTCTGACCGCAGCGCTAGCGCCCGGCGCGTGGGAGCTCGTCGCTGCCCGCGCCTTCTTGGGTCTTGGCGCCTCCATCATGATGCCCGCTACCCTGGCTCTGATTCGTCTGACCTTTGAAGATGAGATTGAGCGCAACACGGCCATCGGCATTTGGGGCTCCATTGCCGTCGTTGGCGCGGCCGCAGGCCCCACGGTGGGCGGCTTTTTGCTTGAGCACTTCTGGTGGGGATCGGTCTTTTTGGTCAACGTGCCCATCGTGATCATCGCCCTCATCCTCACTGCCTTCCTCGCCCCACCGAACGTGGCGAACCCAGCGAAGCATTGGGATTTCTTGTCTTCCCTTTACGCACTGATCACGCTGGCCTCTCTAGTGCTCGTCATCAAGTCCGTAGCCAGCTCCCACCTCAACGCCATGCTTATTGGTGGCGCGCTGGCCGCCTGCCTCATAGGCGCTGTCCTCTTTACACGCCGCCAGCACACACTGGAAGAGCCGCTTCTCACCTTCGATATCTTCCGCTCGCCCATCTTCAGCGGCGGCGTGTTGGCCGCAGCCGGCGCCATGTTTGGCATGGCCGGGCTGGAAATGACCACCACGCAGAAGCTGCAGTTGGTGGACCTCTACTCCCCACTGCACGCTGGGCTCATCATTTCCCTCATCGCGCTGGCCGCGCTGCCGATGTCCGCGCTGGGCGGGGCTAACCTGCACCGCTGGGGCTTCTTGCCCATCATCGCCGGCGGCTTCCTCGCTATGGCAGCGGGCATTGGCTGCGTGGTGTGGGGCGGCACGCACGACGTGTTCCCCGCATACCTGGTTGGCCTGTTCATCACCGGCCTCGGCGCGGGGTTCGTGATGTCGGTATCCTCCACCGCCATCATCGGCGCCGCGCCTGCCTCGCGTTCCGGTATGGCCGCGGGTGTGGAGGAAGTTTCCTATGAATTCGGCACGCTGCTGTCCATTGCGGTCACCGGTTCGGTGCTGCCCATGCTCTATAAGAGCGGGCTGCCAGAGGACATCCGGGACCTAGGCATGGATGCACTCCACGACCCCGCGCTCGCGGAGGCCGCCGGCCCCGCATACACCGATGCTTACTTGGCCACCGCCGCCGGACTTGGCGTAGTCATGCTCATTTTTGCTGCGGTCACCGGCTGGTGCTTCCGCAGCAACCCAACCTCCGGAGGTGCCGATGCCACGCATTAGTAAAAAGGTTGAGGCGCTCGAAAAGGCGCTCGCCATCATCGAGAAGGATGGCGTTCACGCCCTCACCTACGATTCCCTGGCCACTGCCACGGGCATGAGTAAGTCGGGGCTCATCTACCACTTTCCTACCCGGCACGAGCTGCTCATTGATTGCCATAAGCTGTGCGCGGAGCGCTGGGAGGAAGAGCTCATCGGTCTCTCCGGTGGCAAAACGGCGGAGCAGTTGAGTCCTCGCCAGCGCTACCGCGCCACCTTGGAGTCGATGGGCAAGAATGACCCGCTCATTGAATTGCTCATGTCCATCCACTCGCAGTCCCATCCGGACTTCCAAAAGGTGTGGAGGGACGTCGATGGGCGCTGGCTGCCTGATCCTGCCGCGGAGGATGAATCCGTCGTGCTGGCATCAATCATCGCAGACGGCCTGTGGGTGCACGATCACCTCACCGACCGCCCCCTGCCGCCGCAGAGACGCCGCGCGCTTATCGACGTCGCCTTAGGCCACCTCGCCGAATAACCCCCAGAATGAAAAAAGGGCCTTGAAAAGGCCCTTTTGAGCTGGAGACGAGACTTGAACTCGCAACCTACGCATTACAAGTGCGTTGCGCTACCAATTGCGCCACTCCAGCACCGCGGCTCATCCGCTAGGGGAATCGTACCTGAGCCCACCCCATACAGAGAAAGTCAGGGTGCTTGCGCTGCGAAAAAGTGAACGTAAAAGCCGCGAAAAGCACTGGCAGGTGCATAAATCGACGGCAGTTACTAAAGTGCTGACTTACCGAACCCAGAAGTGTTGTTGAGGTCTATCTTTTCCGTGTCTGTTCTTTCTTCCTTGCGCCAGCGCCTGCTGTACCGTTCGGCCTCCGTCGCCACCATCGACGCTGCAAAGGCCGCACCACCGCCCTCCCCTCTAGCCCCTGTCGATCTCACCGATCCGGCCCAGGTCACAGGCGTCATGGAAATCGCCGCACGCGTTGGTGAAATCCTCATTGCGGCGGGCTCAGCCAATACCGACGTGCAAGCGCAGATTCACCTCGTCGCTTCCTCCTATGGTCTGCACTACTGCCACGTGTCGATTCTGATGAACACCATCACCATCCACACCTCCATCGGCACCGGACCGGAGCGGCACAACCTCCATGTCTTCCGCGTGGCACCGAGCATCGCCGTGGACTTCACTAAACTCTCCGCCGTCGACCGGCTCATCCGCTCCATCCACTCCGGTGCTACCCCGCCGGCAATGGCGGAGAAAATCCTGGATGACATCGACGCGATGAAGAACCCTTATTCCAAGACCACCATCGTCAGCGCGTGGGGTGCCATGGGTGGATTCATCGCCGTGATGCTGGGCGGCGACCTTCTCGTCGGGGTTGTCACCTTCCTCATTTCGGCACTCATTATGGGCACGAACATGTTCCTGGCGGACTATCGCTTGCCGCCCTTTTATCAGAACCTCGTCGGCGGCCTACTCGCCGTTGTCCCCGCGGCCATCCTCTACAACATCTTCGCGGGATTTGGCATCCAGATGCTACCTTCCCAAATCATCGGTTCCGGAATCATCATCCTGGTGGCGGGCCTGACCTTGGTGCAGTGTTTGGTGGACGGGATCACCCGCGCGCCCGTGACCTCCTCCGCCAAGTTCTTTGAGGCTTTGATGTCCACCGGCGCTATCATCGCCGGCGTCGGTCTAGGTATCCAGGTGGCTTCGTGGTTGGGCTTCAGCCTGCCGCCACTGGCGACACTCGCCCCGCCCGTCTATCACCAGATCCCCCTTCTGGTGCTGTGCGGTGGAATCGGTTCTGCCGCCTTCGCACTAGCGCTGGGAGCGTCGTGGTCCGAGGTCACCATCTCCGGGCTCACCGCAGCCGCCGGTATGATTTTCTACTATTTCCTCGTCGTCTTATTAGGCGTCGGAGCTGTCGTCGCCTCCGGATTCTCGGCCGTGGCGGTAGGCCTCGCGGGTGGTCTCCTCTCCCGCCGCTACATGATGCCGCCGCTCATCACCATGATCGTGGGCTATACCCCCATGCTGCCGGGTCTGACTTTGTACCGCGGCATGTACGCCATGCTCAACGAACAGCTCATTACCGGCCTGACCAACCTGGCCAGCGCCCTCGCCATTTCCGGTGCACTAGCCGCTGGCGTGGTCTTCGGCGAGCGAGTGGCCCGCCGCCTGCGCCGCCCGCAATACTTCCGGCCTTATAACTCGATCAAGCGCTTGGGCACGTTCTCCTTCTCGCGTGCCACCCGTTTGGCCCAGCGCGCCCGCATTCCGCGCGTTCCCCTATCGCCCTTCGCTCCGCGTCACAACCTGCCGGCCCCACCGCCGCAGTATGGCCCCAAGCCACCGACGCCCGCGCAGCAGGCGCGCTTCCAGCAGGGTGATGCCGTCACGGACATGTGGCCCGTCACCACGGAGTTTCCAGCGCAGCGCCCCACCTACACGGTGCCCGGCAAAGATGACCCGAGCGCCCCATCGGCGTCGCAATAGCGTAGAATAGCCGGTCTGAAAGCTTTCACACTTCATCCCAGGAGGACTCCGTGCCACCAAAGGTCACAGATACTCAGCCAGCGGCTGACCAGACTCATGCAGTAGAGGAAGAGACCGCCCGCTCCGCGCGCCGCGTCGTTGCCACCTATGCGGAGGATTTCCTTGACGGCGTGACTCTTATGTCGATGCTGGGCGTCGAACCGGAAGGCTTGGTGCACCGCAAGGTCTTGGCCGAGCAAGCCGACGCTGCTCCGAAGAAGTCCAGCAAGAAGTCAACGAAGAAGGCCTCCAAGAAGTCCAGCAAGAAGTCGACCAAGAAGGCTACGAAGAAAGCCTCAAAGAAGGCGACTAAGAAGAGCACCAAGAAGTCGACGAAGAAGGCGTCTAAAAAGTCCGCGAAGAAGGCCTAGCTATGTCCGGGCGCAGCAATAGCTTCGTAGTCGTGGCCAACCGCCTGCCGGTGGACCTCGAGACCTCCGCCGACGGCACCCGTGAATGGAAGGCCTCCCCCGGCGGTCTCGTCACCGCGCTTTCCCCTGTCTTGGAGGAACACCAGGGCTGCTGGGTGGGCTGGCCGGGCGTGGCCGACGAGGCACCTGAGCCTTTCACCACCGACAACGGCGTCCTGCTTCACCCGGTACGCCTCACGCAAGAGGATTATGAAGCCTTCTACGAGGGCTTTTCCAATGCCACCCTGTGGCCGCTCTACCACGACCTCATCGTCACCCCCGTCTACAACCGCGATTGGTGGGATGCTTACCGCGAGGTCAACCTACGTTTTGCCAACGAGGTAGCGGCCGTCGCCGCGGAGAATGCCACGGTGTGGGTGCAGGACTATCAGCTGCAGCTCGTGCCCGGCATCTTGCGCCAGCTGCGCCCCGATCTCACCATCGGCTTCTTCCTCCACATCCCCTTCCCCTCCCCGGATCTCTTCCGTCAGCTGCCGTGGCGTGAGGAGTTGGTGCGGGGGCTTCTCGACGCCAACTTGATCGGCTTCCACCTCGAATCCAACGCCCGCAATTTCCTAGAGCTCGCCCGCGCCCAGGGCCTGAAGGTCGAAGGTGAAGTGAGCACCCGCGCAGTCACCGCGCGCATCGTGACCAGTAGTGGGCATTCCGTCGGAATCGGCGCCTTCCCCATCTCCATTGCGGCGGGTGAGTTCGCTGAAGGCGGTGATGCGGGGGACATCGCCCAGCTACGTGCGGAGTTGGGTAACCCCACGCACGTCATTTTGGGAGTCGACCGCCTCGACTACACAAAGGGCATCCTGCAGCGTCTTACTGCCTTCGAGGAGCTCCTCGAAACCGGGGCGCTGGACCCAGAAGAGGTGACCTTCGTGCAGCTGGCCACGCCCTCGCGCGAGCGCATCGACCACTACCGCGCCACGCGCTCGAAGGTGGAGGAAGCCGTAGGCCGCATCAATGGGCGCTTCGGGCGCCTCGGTGCGCCGGTGGTGCACTATCAGCACAGCTCCGTTCCGAAGGAGGTCCTGCGCCGCTACTACAGGCTCGCGGACATCATGCTGGTCACGCCATTTAAGGACGGCATGAACCTAGTGGCCAAGGAATACGTGGCCTCCCACGGCGATGGCTCCGGCGCGCTCGTGCTCTCCGAGTTCGCAGGTGCGGCGGCAGAGCTTACTCAAGCTAACCTGTGCAACCCCTTCGACATCGAATCCATCAAGCGCGCCCTGCTCTCCGCGGTCAAGGCGCTGGAGGAATCGCCTGAGACCATGCGCGAGCGCATGATTGCGATGAACGAGCAGGTGCGTCAGCACGATATCGCACTGTGGTCGCAGTCCTTCCTCGGCGCACTGAACCAGGAGGAAGCATGATGCGGCGCCGGCCCGCCGCAGCGCTCACCGCTGTGCTCGGCACGGCGCTGCTCACGCTTGGTCTGAGCGGGTGTGGCTCCGCCGAGGAGGAGCCTGCGCCGCGCGGCGATGAGCGCATCCTGGACAAGGATTGGCAGGTCATTAACCTCTATACATCTCCGGATGCTCCTTCCTCCCTGCCCGCCGATACTGCACACGTGCCGCACATGAGCTTCGGTGAACACACCGCTGTGGGCTCGACCGGCTGTGTTTCCTTCACTGCCGAGGTTTCCTTCCACAAGGATGACAAGGCCTCCACCATCTGGGAGGGCGACGTGATGCGGGTGGAGAAAGCCACTTATGAGAGCCCGCCGCGCAGTGCTGACTGCGAGGGCTCGATACAGTGGGCCGATTCACTCATGCGCAACCTCATTGCTGAGGGCCATGAATTCGATTTCGGGCTTAACCCGAACAACCAGCTGGTGTTGACGCTGCGCACTGACAAGGTGGACTCACCGATCATCCGGATGGCCTCGCTGTAGCCTTGAAGTTTTCGGCGCTAGGGTGGGAAGCATGATTGATGCTCTCGCCTCCGCAGAACACCTCGCGGTTGTTTCCGATTTTGATGGCACCTTAGCGGGCTTCGCACGCAACGCGTATGATGTAAAGCCGGAGCAGCGCTCGCTCGACGCCCTGGCCACCTTAGCGGAGCTCCCGAACACCACCGCCGCGGTGCTCTCCGGCCGGCACCTCGAGGGCCTAAAACAGGTATGCCCGCTGCGCGAACCGGTACTTTTGGGCGGTTCGCATGGCGCCGAGTCCTCGTGGGAGGATTCCGCCCTCACTCCGGAGATGGAAGCTCACCTGGCGAAGAAAGAAGCAGAGCTCAGAGAAATCATCGCGCGCCACCCCGGCGCGGAACTGGAGGTCAAACCCTTCCAGCGCGTGCTGCACCTGCGGACACTAGAATTGCAGGATCCTGACGCGGCGGCCGCGGCGTATGCAGAAGGCGAGGCTCTCAGCGCCGATGGTTTCCCCAAGACAGCGGGCAAGTGCGTCGTCGAGTTTTCTGCTACACAGGCCACGAAAGGCACGTGGCTTGAGAAGCTTCGCCAGCGCGTCGGCGCCACGGCAGTGGTCTTCTTGGGGGATGACACCACCGATGAAGACGGCTTCGCCCTGCTCAACCAACCGCCGGACCTCGGCGTCAAGGTCGGTGAGGGCGCAACGCAAGCGGCGCTGCGCGTGCCCGATATCGCGGCGGTGACGGAGTTCCTCGAAGAACTCGCCGCCGCCCGCGCGCAGCACAGCGCTTAAGCCCCAGCCGGGGCCACGGTCCGCCCGGGATGGAAGGTGGTCTCCAACAACGCGCGCGGCACCTCTCCGCGCCCATCGATGAGGCTGGCCAGCATGCGCCCCGCCGCCGCCCCCTTTTCCTTGTTCGGCTGCACGACGGTGCTCAGGCCCAGCGCCAAGGCGGGCGCAATGCCGTCGAAGCCGGTAACAGAAAGCTGCTCGGGAACCGCGATTCCATGATCGCGTGCATAAGCGATTACGCCAAGCGCCATCGAGTCCGTCGTACACAACACCGCGGTGAGATCCGGGTGCCTAGTCAGCAATTCCTCTGCGGCCGCATAAGCGGTGCGTGGATCATTGATGTGGCGCGTCACCACGGGGATGCCTGCAGGATCGAGTCCCGCGTCTGCAAAGACATCGAGCGCACCCAATACACGTGAGCGTTGCACGTGCATATCCGCCGCAGCTAGCTGCGCAGCCGTCACTTCACCATCGAGGCGCTCGCGGTATAGGCGGATGGCAAGGATGCCGATGCGGGTATGGGAGGCGTCGACAAGCGCCTGCGCCGCCGGGGCAATCGCGGCGCGGTCATCGATACCCACGAAGGGCAGGCCCGAATCCGTGGGCTGGTCACACACCACCACCGGCAGGCCACGGCGCCGCACGGCGTCAAGGTAAGCATCACCCGCCGCTACGGAATAGACCACAAATCCATCAACCGCCGCCGACCCTACGAGCTGCGCTGCCTGGGCGTCATTGGGAGCACCGACGGTATCTGGACCGGCCGGGATGAGAGTCAACGTCGTGCTCGCCCCCGCCGAGGCCTCCGCCATGCCGGCGAGGAAATCTACCGAGGCCATGTCCTCGAAAGCATAGGACAGGTGCTCAGTAAGCAGGACGCCCAGCGACCCCTGGCGGCGCGTGCGCAGGCTGCGCGCGGTGGGATCCGGGCCTGTGTAGCCACGCTCAGCCGCCGCGGCGAGGATGCGCTCCCGAGTGGCAGGCGCCAGCTGGTCTGGGCGGTTATACGCGTTGGACACCGTGGTGGGCGAAACCCCGAGTTCGGCGGCCAGGGAGGCCAGCGTCGTACTGCGTTTGGACATGACGGTAAGACTACCCGTTTTCAACTTATTATCATTTGACAACAATTTTCACTAAAGCGTAGAAATAGGGACATGACCACTTCCCTCTCACGCCGCGCTTTCCGACGTCCCACCGCCCTCCTCTTCGCTGCCACGCTGGGCGCCGCCTCGCTGAGCGCCTGTTCTTCCAGCGGCGATAACGCCGATGGCGGCTCGGATGCCGGTTCCGATAAGGAGACCATTCAGGTCGTCGCCTCGACCTCCATCTGGGCTGATGTGGCCCAGGCGGTCGTCAACACCGCGCAGACCGACGTCAATATCGACGTCCACGCCATCGTGAGCGGCAACAGCGTGGACCCACACCACTTCGAGCCCACCGCCGCGGATATCGCCCGCGCCGACGAGGCCGACGTCATCATCGCCGGTGGCGGCGGCTACGACGCCTGGCTTTACCAGGCCGTCAAGAACCAGGACCAGATCATTCACGCCCTGCCGCTTACTGCGCATGACCATGGCGATCACGATCATGGAGAACATGAGCATGGCGAGGAACACGACCACGCGCATGATGAGCATGATCATGACGAGCATGCGCACGAGGAACACGCGCACGACCATAACGAGCATGGTCATGACCACCATGACCATGGAGAAGGTCATGACCATGACCACGCTCACGAAGGCGAGACCGTGACCATGGACGAGGCCAAGAAGATTGCCGCCGAGCACCCCGAGCAGGTCACCAACATCGATGGCAACGAGCACGTGTGGTACGACTCCGCCGCCATCGAGAAGGTGGCGACGGAGGTCGCCACCCTCGTTAACGAGGCCAACCCAGAAGCCAAGGCGACCGCCGACCCACTCGTGGAACGTGTGGAAGGACTGAAGGCACGCATCGAGAAGCTCCCGCAGCGCAACTACGCGCAGACCGAGCCCATCGCGGACTACATCTTCAAGTACACCGATAGCACCGACGCCACCCCGGAGGGCTACCGCAAGGCCACCGTCGCTGAGGGCGAGCCCACCGCCGCCGACCTGGCCCGCTTCCTCGAGGACATCAAGCAGGACAAGATCGACCTGCTCATCTTCAACCCGCAGACCGAAACTGACATGACCAAGCGCATCCGCGCCGCCGCCGAGGATAAGAACATCCCGGTGGTAGAGATTGGTGAAACCCCACCAGAAGACACCAACTTCCTTGACTACTACGAGGAAGTCGTCAACGCACTCGAGGCTGTGTAAGTGCTCATTTCTTTCAAGAATGCCGCAGTAGAACCACTGTGGTCGGACATGAACCTCGCCGTAGACCGCGGCGAGTTCATCGCCGTTTTGGGCCCCAACGGCGTGGGCAAGTCCACGCTGCTGGGAACAATCTTGGGTACCCGCCAGCTCACCGCGGGCAGCGTCGACGTCAACTGCCGCGTGGGCTTTATCCCACAGCAAAGAATGTTCCCCCAGGACCTGCCCCTGCGCGCCCGGGATCTCGTGTCACTGTCCCTCGCCCATGGCGTGCTCCGGAAGCGAAAGCCGGCGCGGGGGCGTATCGACGAACTCCTCGCCGAAGTTGGCGCCACCGGCATCGCTGACCGCCGCGTGGGCCAGCTCTCCGGTGGACAGCAACAGCTCATCCGCCAAGCCCAGGCCCTAGCCAACGATCCAGAGCTCATCCTCGCGGACGAGCCGCTGTTGTCTTTGGATCCAGCGCGGCAGCAGGCGACCGTCGAGAAGCTCAATGCGTGGCGCCACGAGCGCGGCACCTCCGTACTCTTCGTTACCCATGGCATAAACCCGGTGCTGGGCGTGGTGGATAAAGTGCTCTACCTCGCGCCCAATGGCCACACGTTCGGTTCAGTCGATGAGGTCATGCGCTCCGAGGTCCTCTCGGAACTGTATGGCTCCTCCGTGACTGTTCTCAACGTCGATGGGAGGCTCATCGTTGTCTAAATTCATCGAAGATACCCAGTACCTGCTGGGCGTTGATTTTGTGCAATCCTCGCTCATCGCCTGCGCGCTGCTCGGAATCCTTTCCGGAGTGATGACCTCACTTATCGTCCTGCGCCACATGTCCTTCTCTGTGCACGCCACCTCTGAGCTCGCGCTCATGGGCGCGGCCGCAGCGTTGCTGTTCGGTCTCAACATCGGCTTCGGTGCGATTGCCGGTGCTATCGTGGCCGCCATCATCCTGGCGGTGCTGGGACTGAAAGGCCAACAAGACAGCGCTATCGGCGTGGTCATGAGTTTCGGCTTGGGTCTCTCGGTGCTTTTCTTACACCTCTACCCCGGCAACGCCAAGACCGCAATGACGCTGCTGACGGGACAGATCGTCGGTGTCTCCTCCGCGTCGGTGTGGCTGCTCGCCGCAACCACCGCCATCATCGTCGCCGTGGTGGCGTTCTTCTGGCGCCCCCTGCTTTTCGCTTCCGCGGACCCCGTCATGGCCCAAGCCGCCGGCGTGCCGGTGAAGTCTCTAGCGGTGTGTTTCGCCATCCTCGTGGGCCTGACGGCCGCGCAATCCGTGCAGATTGTCGGTTCCCTGCTCGTCATGGCGCTGCTCATCACGCCGGGTGCTGCGGCGGTACAGATTACCTCCTCCCCACTGCGCGCGGTGATGTGGTCCACCATCTTCGCGGAGGTCTCCGCCGTGGGCGGCCTGGTCCTCTCCCTGGCGCCGGGCCTGCCCGTCTCGGTCTTCGTCACGAGCATCTCTTTTGTTATTTACCTGGTCTGCCGCGGCATCGGCTGGGCTCGCAGCCGCAAGGCCGTCCGCGACGACGTCGCCGCCCGCCGCGCCTCCCAGGAACACTTCCGCGCCGCCACCGATCGCGCCGACGCAGAGACACACCACACCTCGACGCACGATGAGCACTGCGCGCATCAGGATTAGGCTAGATGCGTGACTTTGGAACGCCGTAGCCTCGAATTACAAGACCGCACCCGCACGTACCTCGTGTACCGCCCGAATGATGACGTCGAGCGCCAGAGAGACCTCCTCCTGTTCTTCCACGGCTCCCTGCAATCCGCGAACGTCATCCGCCGCTTCACTAACGGCACGTTCGATGACCTCGCCACCCGCCACGGCATGCTTGCGGTCTACCCCACCGGCGTGGAACAGCACTTTAACGATGCCCGCGCCACCCTGCCCGTCGCCGCGCGCGAGCTGGGCATCGATGACGTCGCCTTCACGCGCGCCATCCTCGACGAGCTGCGCGCGGAGCAGGAGATTGGCCGCGTGTTCCTCTGCGGCTTCTCCAACGGCGGGCAGATGGTTATCCGCTTGCTCTTCGACGCCCCCGGGCTTGCCGATGCCGCCTGCGTCTTCGCCTCCACTCTCGGCGCCGGCGCCAACCATGCGCCCACCAATCCGGACTCGGCGTACCAACCCACCCCGGTCATGTTCGTCCACGGCACGGGCGACCGGCTCGCGCCCTATACGGGCGGAACGGCGGGCATTGACCCGAAGCGCACCCGCGGTGCCGTCACCGGCGCGCAGGAGAACGCCGCACGCTTCGCGGAGCTCAACCATGCCGCCGGCCCAGAGCGCACCCACCTTTTCCCCGACACCGTTGTCGACCGCTGGGAGCCGGCAGACGCCACCGGCGCGCCGGTCGAGCTCGTGAGCGTCGAGGGCATGGGCCACGTCATCCCGTCGGGCAACGAGCTGGACCCACGCCTGGGTAAAAACACGGATTCCTTCATCGCTGCCGAGCTCGTGGAGGAATTCTTCGGGCTCTAGACTGCACGTGCGCCCCATCGTGTCTCACTCCACTCAGCCCCAACCTCGGGTCGAGGCCGTTCGTAGGTGAGCGTCGAGAAGCAATAATTGTGGATTACCGACCAGTGCTTTGGCGATTCCTAGACGCTGTTTCATACCGAGCGAAGCATGCTCGCAGGAAACACTGTGGTGCAATGAAAGGCCTACAAGGGATAAAAGATCCTTCAGTTCATCATTCAGTGAACCTTGTTGTAGTGGTCGGCAATGTCGTTGACGATCGCGTAGAGGTCGCGTTCCATCGCGTAGGTTTTCTTTTCTCGCGTACGGACTAATCACACTTGCGACCCGTTGTTATCTAGAGAATTATTACGTCCCAGCGTGATGTTGCACACGTCTGTGTATGTATGTACTCTCGATGTCACGGTTTGCTGGCGAAGATTCTTCAAGTTACCCGCAGCTGAATCTGTACAAGGTGAAAACGGCAGGCAAAGGACCGAGTCGTCCTCGTCTCTAAGCCGTGGAACCCCAATCCTCCAGAACCTTGTATTCGGCACACGCACGCAATCTGAATGTTCAAGATGTGAAGTACTGGCCAGCAACCAAGAAGTAAAGATCGCCATCCAGCTTTCTCGGCCCTGAATCTAGCATCCGGAGGCGTAGAGAAACTCACGCAACGACTGAAACGCCAGCGTCTGGGTCACGTCGCGCAGCTCAAGGAAGAACCCATCTTCTGTAATTTCAACAATCCGCGCACCGGGGATGGCTGCCACAATCGGCGAGTGCGTCACCACGATGAACTGCGCACCCGCCTCCGCGGCGCGATGGATTTCCGCCATGAGCGTCATCTGCCGCACGAGCGAAAGCCCAGATTCCGGCTCGTCGAGGATGTAGAGCCCGCGCCCATCAAAGGAACGCTGCACGACGTCCATGACGGACTCGCCATGCGACATCGCGGTCGAACCAACGTTGTAGTGCGCCTCCGCTCGCAGGAAGTAGCCGTCCTTGGGCGCGGTACCTAGCCGCAGGCTCGCCCACCTCCGGAGGGGATTGATGGGACCGGCGGAGCGCTGCACACCCCATATCCCACCGCGCTCAGGAAAGCCGTACTCGAAGGCAATGCCCTCGGCGAGCGTCGACTTTCCTACCCCGTTGTCCCCGGTCAGCACGGTCACCGGCGCACGCAGGTCCAGTCCTTGGCGTCGCAGCGCCACGAAACCAGGAACGGAGGACACCCACTCAGGTCCGTGGCCGCCGTCCAGCGCGGCATAGGCGTCGACATAGAAGTCTCTCATTCGCCCTCCCCAATAAGAAACGCGGCGGTCCCCAATGGATCGGCAAGGAACTCGCGCGCGGCGTGGACAGCTTCCGTCGCTTCGGGAGCGACGGGCGCAATCCCCTTGTCGCCGAACGCGTAGACGGTCGCGCCTTGCATGCTGAGGAAGACTGGCGAGTGCGTCGCGAGGATGACCTGCGCGCCCTGGGCGGCGAGGCGCTCGAGCTGCGTGACAACCTCGACCTGCCGGGGATAGGACAAGCCGTCTTCCGGCTCGTCGAGAATGATCATTCCGTCAGAATGGAAGCGTCTCTCGACGAGGGCGAGCAGACCCTGGCCGTGGCTGAGAAACGGCAGGTCACTGAGCGGATCGGGATTCTCCGGGCTGTGGATCTGGTGGTGATACTCGCTCAAGTTGAGGAAGGTCTCGCCGCGCAAGAAGTACACGTCGCGCGGGTTGTGCGCCCGCGAGCAGATGAGCCACTCGGGATAGTCCTCGTCGCCGGTGGCAAACCGGGCGTGGCGCGAGCCGCCCTCGGGATTGACGCCAAGCCCCACGGCGATGGCCTCGAGCAGCGTGGATTTTCCGGCGCCGTTATCCCCCACGACGACGGTCACGGGCGTAGGCAAACGCAAGGCGCCGCCGGGCAGCGCTGCGATGAGCACGCCCAGGCGGCGCATGTGTTCCGGCACGCCGGGCAGTCCCTCCCCAATAAGCTCCGGGGCGGGACGCACACTCGTGAGGAACATGGCGACGAAAGCGTGAGCCTACTTCTGGGCCGCGCGACGCTGGCGGGCGAACTCGGAAAGCACCGCACCTGCCGCCACGGAGGCGTTGAGGGATTCAACCCAGTCGGTCATGGGGATGGACATGATGGCATCGCAGTTCTCGCGGACGAGGCGCGAAATGCCTTTGCCCTCAGAGCCGATGACGATGACAACGGGGTCGGTGCCACCGTTGTAAGTATCGAGGGTGTGCTCGCCTCCCGCATCCAGGCCAACAACCTGGTAGCCGGCCTTCTGGAAGTCCTGGACCGTGCGGGTCACGTTGGTCACGCGAGCCACCGGCAAGCGCGCGGCGGTGCCGGCGGAGGTACGCCAGGCCACCGCGGTGACGGAGGCGGAGCGACGCTCTGGGATGATGACACCATGGCCGCCGAAGGCCGCGACGGAGCGGATGACTGCGCCGAGATTGCGCGGGTCGGTGATGTTATCGAGGATGACGAACATACCCGGTTCCTGAGCATCGCGGGCCCGATCCATCAGGTCATGAACGTCGGCATACTTGTACGGCGGAATCTGCAGGCCAATGCCCTGGTGCATGCCGTTGCCGGTCATGCGATCCATCTCGTGGCGCTGGACCTCAAGAATCGGGATGTTGCGGGTATTGCACATGGCCACTGCCTCCGACAGGCGGGCATCATTACGCGTGCCCTGCACGATGTAGAGGGAGGTAGCAGGCACCTTGGCGTGCAGGCACTCGATGACCGGGTTGCGGCCAACGACCATCTCCGCGGTCTCCTTCTGGTGGCGGCCCGAATTGCGGCGCTCGCGTTCCAGCTTCGCCTTGTGCTTGGCGTGGTAGACGCGGTCCTCCGCCTTGGGCGTAGGGCCCTTGCCGGCCAGGCCCTTGCGACGCTGACCACCAGAGCCCTTCGTAGCCCCCTTCTTATTGGACTTGCGGGCGCCCGCGCCGCCGCGGCCATGGGTACGTGCCATAATTCTTCTCCTTTGTTGTCCTCGACTTCTGTGCTGTCCTTGGCCTTTGCCAAGGACGGTTAATCCGCCAAGGTCCAGGTGGGGCCGTCGGCGGTGTCGGTGATGGTAATACCCGCGGCTGCAAGGCGGTCGCGCACGGCGTCCGCAGTAGCCCAATCCTTTTCTGCGCGGGCGGTGGTGCGACGCTCCAGTTCGGCACGGACGAGCACGTCCAGGGCCGCATCAGCGCCGCTTTCTTCGCCACTATCTTTCCACTGTTCATCGAGTGGATCAAAGCCAAGAACCGCGGCCATGGCGCGCACCGCCCCAGCGAGGCGCTCGGCCTCTTCACGGTTGCCTTCACTGAGCGCCTTATTGCCCGCGCGCACGGTGGTGTGAATTTCCGCCAGCGCCTTCGGCACAGCGATGTCATCATTCATCGCCTCTTCGAAGGCCGGAGTCCACTCGCCCTTCTCTACGTTTTCGAACTTGCCCACGAAGTCCTCGATGCGGCGGTAGCCAGCCGCAGCTTCGGTCAGCGCTGCCTCGGAGTATTCGAGGACCGAACGGTAATGCGCAGAGCCCAGGTAGTAGCGCAGCTCCACCGGGCGGACGATCTCCAGCATATTGGCAATGGAGAGCACGTTACCCAAGGACTTCGACATCTTCTCACCGGCCATGGTGACCCAGTGGTTGTGCATCCAGTAGTTGGCAAACTTATCGCCCGCCGCATGGGATTGTGCGATCTCATTTTCGTGGTGCGGGAACTGCAGATCCAAGCCACCGCAGTGGATATCGAATTCGCCGCCTAGGTAGTAGGTGGACATGGCCGAGCACTCCAAGTGCCAGCCCGGCCGGCCACGGCCCCACGGGGTGGGCCAGGACGGCTCACCTGGTTTAGCCGCCTTCCACAGCGCGAAGTCCTGGGGACTGCGCTTGCCAGCGTTGTCTGTTTCGCCCTGTTCCATCTCCTCGACACGGTTGCCAGACAACGCTCCGTAGTCCGAGCCTTCCGTGGCATTCCACGCCGCGACGTCAAAGTAGACGGAACCAGCACCGTCTTCGCCAGGCACGGCATAAGCAAAGCCGGCGTCGATAAGCCGCTGCATGTACTCCACCATCTGGGTGACAAAGCCCGTCGCGCGCGGCTCCACGGAAGGGGGCAGAACACCCAGGGTGTTATAGGCCTTGGTGAACTCACGCTCGTAGGTGGATACCCACTCCCACCAGGGGCGGTTATTCTCAGCGGCCTTGGTGAGGATCTTGTCATCGATATCAGTCACGTTGCGCACGAGTGCCACGTCATAGCCTTGTGCGATAAGCCAGCGGCGCAGAATGTCGAAGGCCACGCCGGAGCGCAGGTGGCCGATGTGTGGCTGGGACTGCGGGGTGGCACCACACAGGTAGATCGACGCGTGGCCGGGACGAACCGGCTCGAACTCACGTTGGCTGCGGGTGGCGGTATCAAAAATGCGCAAAGTACTCACCTGGCCTAGTCTAATTGACTCATCCAGCCGGCAAGTTCAGGACTCCTTAGGCGCGCCAGACTACGGCAGTCGCCACGGCAGCGCGGCCCTCCTTGCGGCCGGTGAAGCCAAGGTGATCCGTCGTCGTCGCAGAGACGGACACGGGGGCGCCGAGGATGTCGCTCAGCACGGCCTCGGCTTCCTTCCTCCGCGGGCCCATCTTGGGGCTCTGGCCAACCAATTGTGCGGCAGCGTTGCCGATGATGAAGCCTTCCTTTTCTAGCAGCTCGCGGCACTCGCGCAGCAACTGGGCGCCGGAAACCCCGTCGTACTCCGGCCGGCCTACGCCAACGAAAGAGCCCAAATCGCCGAGGTTGGAGGCGGAGAGCAAAGCGTCGACAAGCGCGTGGCTCACCACGTCCCCATCGGAATGGCCCTCGCAGCCATCGACGCCTTCAAAAAGCAGACCTGCGATCCAGCAGGGTTTTCCGGGCTCGATCTGGTGGGCATCGGTAGCGATTCCCACGCGGGGGATGATGGGGTTAGTCACTAGGCACCTCGAAGATGGTCGGTTCGACCTCATCCGTCACGGCTTTCGCCAAGACGAGGTCGATGGGGGTGGTGATTTTAAACGCGAAGGTATCTCCCTGCACGGTCTCCACGCGCTCACCATGCCATTCCATGAGGCTGGCGTCGTCCGTGGCGACGAAGTCGGGGTCCTGCGCCCAATAGTCTAGGTTGGCGCGGCGCAGCGCAGCCAGGCTAAAACCCTGCGGCGTCTGCACAGCGCGCAGACGGGAACGGTCCGGCGTAGACAGCACCGCGGTCCCTTCGACTTCTTTGATAGTGTCCGCCACGGGAAGGACCGGGATAACTGCGGTGGCACCGTCGAGCACGCGCTTGGCGACGCGCGCGATCATCCCCGGCGGCGTCAATGCTCGGGCGGCGTCGTGGATCAGCACCACGGCATCTTCATCCGGGATGGCCTGCAGGCCCGCCCAGACAGAATCGGCGCGCTCACCCCCACCGTGGACGATACGTACGGGAACATCAGAATCGATGCGGTCGAGGATACTGGCGGCGTAGCCCTCCATCGCGGGACTGACCAGAACGATGATCTCATCGACGAATTCTGAGGTGATCATGGCCCGGACAGAACGCTCCAGCAAGGTGCGCCCGCGCAGCTCCACGTAGGCCTTCGGGACTTCGGCCCCGAGGCGCGTTCCCTGACCGGCAGCCGCGACGAGAGCAATGACGCGGGCGGTGGAGCGTTGATTAGTCTTCGTCGTCGAAGGAGAGGTCATCGAGATCGACGTCATTGTCAATGTCGGTGGTAATGGACTTGTCCTCCACCAGGCCAGCGGCGCGGTGGCGCTCGATGGTGGCGTTAATCTCCTCCATCATGGTGTCAGCCTTCTTCTCATCAACCGGCTTAGCCAGGGAAAGCTCGCCCACCAAGATCTGACGGGCCTTAGCCAGCATGCGCTTCTCACCAGCGGACAGGCCGCGGTCCTGATCGCGGCGCCACAAGTCACGCACGACCTCTGCCACCTTGTTGATATCACCGGAGGCGAGGCGCTCTTGGTTCGCCTTGTAGCGGCGGGACCAGTTGCCGGCTTCCTCGACGTCTACTTCGCGCAGAACAGAGAAAACCTTCTCGAGGCCTTCCTTGCCCACAACGTCGCGCACGCCCACCATCTCAACGTTCTTGGAAGGGACACGCACCACCAGGTCGGACTGGTTGATTTGGAGAACGAGGTATTCGAGCTCCTCGCCGCCCATCTCCCGCGTTTCAATCGCCGTAATCTTGGCGGCGCCGTGGTGGGGGTAGACGACGACCTCTCCGACCTTAAATTCCATTGCCACTCCTTGTGAAGCCTTTGAGACGATGCCCATCGTGTGCGCTCGGCGTGCTCTCGGTGGGCCGCATATACAGGGAGTCTATTCTAGCACGCTGCTTTCTACCCCTGCTGCCCCGCCCGGGCGCTGCGCACTGGCTGCACTACACCACTATGGCGGCTGATATAAAGCCCGGCTACCCCCGGTCTACCCAAGGGGTTTAGCGGAAACTGTGTGCTTTCCCCCCGGAGGTACTAGGCTAAAGCGTTGATAAGCTTTGTGATCGCAATTCAATGGAGGACACTCACAGTGCAGTCCCTGAAGTCCGCCGCTCGCTGCGGTGCCATCATGTCAGTTACCGCCCTCTCCGCGCTGGCCTTGGCGTCCTGCTCGGCCGGTCATGTTGCGCAGACCGCGGAAAAGGTGATTGCTGTCGACGGTGCATCCGCAAGCTCCGAAGATGGCAAGGTGGCCGTACGTGACGTCACCATTCAGGTTGAGCCGGACACCGGTGAGACCTCCCTGAAGTTCGTTGCCGTGAACCAGGGCTACAAGGTCGATGACGTTACCCTCGAGTCCGTCAGCGTTGACGGCCAGGATGTGCCCCTGGAGGGCGTCGAGCCGCTTCCGCGCGATCATGCTCTCTACGCCGATTCCCAGGAGAACCTGGACCGCCTCCCCAAGGACGGCAAGGATAAGAACATCACTTATGTGACCACCTCCCTGGAGAATGAGGACTACGCCTTTGGCGGCTCCCGCCCGGTGACCTTCACCTTCAACACCGGCACCATTGAGGTTGATGCCACCGTGTCGGCCTCCCCGCTGCAGTCCGGTAACTATGACCGCGACCCGCAGTCCACCGAGGGCTACGCCGAGAACAAATAAGCCTTTTCTTCATAGATAAACCGCCCCAGCTGCCAAAGTTGTAGCCCGTGATTTAAAGATTCGGGAAAACTTCGTCAGTTGGGGCAGCTGCGTTTCGTATTAGTGTTTTCGCACATACACAAAGGCCACCGCATGAGATACCACGCGGTGGCCTTTTTCTACGGTGCCGGCGAGGCGCTTAGGCCTGAGAAGAGCCTGCGAGCGCGAGGACAACAATAGAGTTCACGATGCCCAGGGAGGACAGAGCAGCCGGAACCAGAAGAAGGTTCGGTGCCTGCGGGCCGCCGTACTTAACCATCTGATCCATAACCTGGTTCAACGGCTCCGGGTAGGTAGCTGCGGAAGCAGCCGGGGCGCCAGCAAATGCGACAGAGGTAGCAGCGGCCAGAGCAACGAGGGTGCGACGAATCTTCATTATGTCTCCTTGAAAAATCTGATGAACGTGTGGGGGCGGATTAGTTGAACAGCAGGTTGGACAGGAAGCCCAAGGAGGACAAAGCTGCCGGAACAAGAATAACGTTCTGAGCCTCGTAGCCAGCAGTGTTGGCGATCTGGGTCAGAACGGAGGCCAGCGGCTCCGGAGCCTGTGCAGCGGAAGCGGCGGGGGTACCAGCAGTTGCAACGGCTACGGCAGCACCAACGGCGACAAGAGTACGACGGATCTTCATGAAAACACCTTCGCGGGTCGGGAGAGTATAGGACCGGAGACACACAAACTTGGGACTGTGTTGTATGCCCCTCGCCGCGTAGTTTACCCCATCACTAGTGGGACGCCTCTCGTAGGCTAGATTCTCTCCACTCGGGGGTAACGCTTGTTTCTGCTGATGGAGCAACACAAACACGTGCCTGTCCACGCGGCTTACTAGAGTGTGAGACATGGCAAAAAAGGTTCGTCCCGTCCACACCTGCTCTGAGTGTGGCTTCGTCTCCCCCAAGTGGCTTGGCCGCTGCCCTGAGTGCGGCTCGTGGGGGACGCTGCAGGAAACCGCGGCAGCCCAAAGCAGTACCGCCGCCCAAGCCGCCATGTCTGGGCGGCGCCCCACCGGTTTGACTCCGACGAGCCCAGCGGTGCCGATAACGAAGGTCGGTGCGTCAGCGACGAAGGCCATCAATACCGGAATTGGGGAGCTTGACCGAGTCTTGGGCCGCGGCATCGTCCCCGGGTCGGTGGTGCTCATGGCGGGTGAACCGGGAGTCGGCAAATCCACTCTCCTGCTCGAGGTTGCTTCCCGCTGGGCGCAGCTAGGGCGCACTGCGCTGTATGCCACCGCGGAGGAATCCGCCGGTCAGGTCCGCGCCCGCGCTGAGCGCACCGGGGCTTTGCACGAAACGCTCTACCTTGCGGCTGAGTCGAATCTCGACGTCGTCTTTGGGCACGTGGAACAGCTCAAACCCAGCCTGCTCATCGTGGACTCCGTCCAAACCATGCACGCCGCCGGAGTCGAAGGCGTGGCTGGCGGCGTGGCCCAGTCGCGCGCGGTGACCGCTGCCCTGACCACGCTGGCCAAAACCACCGGCATCCCCATCCTCCTCGTCGGGCACGTAACCAAAGACGGCAACGTTGCCGGACCGCGCGTGCTTGAGCACCTCGTGGACGTCGTCCTGAATTTTGAAGGTGACCGTCAATCCTCTCTGCGCCTTCTCCGGGGCCTGAAGAACCGTTTCGGCGCCACCGATGAGATGGGGTGCTTCGAGCAGACAGCGTCCGGAATCCGGGAGGTCGCGGATCCTTCTGGCCTCTTCCTCTCCCACCGCGGCAGCACCCCGGATGGCTCGGCGGTGACCGTCGCCATGGATGGTGTGCGCCCCATTCTGGCTGAGGTCCAGGCACTCACCGTGGATCCTGTGGCGAAGAACCCACGGCGCGTGGTGACGGGGCTTGATGCCAACCGCGTTCCCATGGTGCTCGCAGTGCTCCAGGCCCGCGCGGGCGAACGCACCAACGACAAGGATGCCTATGTGGCCACGGTGGGAGGAATGAAAATTCAGGAGCCGGCAACGGACCTTGCCGTAGCCCTTGCCACGTGGTCCTCCTTGCACGAGCAACCGCTACCGGCGAAGACCGTTGTCATCGGGGAGGTTGGCCTCGCCGGAGAGGTGCGCCGCGTGCCCAACCTAGACCGTCGCTTGGCGGAAGCCGCCCGCTTGGGTTACCGCCATGCCCTAGTCCCGCCCGGAAAGGTGGAAACCAGCGGCGGCATGCGGGTGCACCAAGCGGCAACGCTGAGTGAGGCTATCGCCGCTGTTAAAGCAGGTTGAACGGGAGCGCTGGGGAGTAATTCTCACCGATGACGGAGTGTAGGAAGTAAGCACCCGGCTCGGCTTCCTCGCGGTCGGTGCACTTGCCTGGTTCGGAGCGCTTGCGGGACCAATCCGCCTGGAAGTAGCGGGTCTCACCGGATTTGAAGGTCTGCTTGCCGGTTTCCACCGAGGCATAGCAATCGGTATCGGCCCACACGCGCTCGTTAGAGCCCATCTTGTAGACCTCGAAGCGCAGCTGTTCCTCATCCAGATCTATGGAGCAATCTGCCGTTGTCGGGTTAAAGACCTCCAAGTAGAAGGTCGGCATCTTATCAGCCGGAACACTGTCCTCGTTGGTCTTGGCCAGCACCTTGAGGTCTTGGAGGGAACACGTCGTCTTGGTGGGATCAACGGTCAACTCGTCGGGCTTCGCCTCAGAGGATGGCGCTTCCTTATCCTGCTCACCTTCCTTCGGCTCAGCCGATTCCGAGGCTTCAGCGGAGCCCTCGGCCGCAGTGGACTCGGTTGTCTCCACCGCCGAGGTTGCTTCCTCCGACGGGGCCAAGGTATCCGAAGCCGCTGCTTGCTGTGATTCCGCTCCCGGTTCCTCCGAACCGCTAAAGAGCGCGGTGGCAGCCCAAATAAGAACGATCACGAGTACCAAGATCGCCACGAGCGCAGCAACGCGACGGCGAACATAGATCTCTCGCGGCAGCTGCTTCGGGGTACGGGATGGCTCAGTCACAGCTCTTAGTTTAAGGGGACTAGAGCCCAACCCGGGCCAGCCCGGAGCCGCGTGTCTTGAGCAGCGGCTTCTATGTGCTCACCCGAGGAACCGGGCGGGCACACGGATTATTCAACGCCGTGTAGGACGACGGTCTCCACGCTGGAATCCTCAAGGAGGTAGCGCAGGCCGACGATGCCGAGCGTTCCGGCGTCGAGAAGCTGGCGCGCAGCCGGGATGTCAGAGATGATCTGGGAAACCACCTGCGCGGTGTTTTCGCGCTCGAAGTCAGCGCGGTCTTCGCGGCCATCGCGCTTGGCCACCATCGAGGCCGCGGCAACTTGCTCGATGATCGGGCGTTGCAGGCCCGTGGGCAATTCGCCGCCATCCAGGAAGTCCTTAGCCGCGCCCACTGCACCGCAGGACTGATGCCCCATGACAACGAGCAGGTTGGCGTGGAGGTTTTCTAGGGCATAATCCAGCGAGGCCATCACCGCGCTGTCCAAAATGTGACCCGCGGTGCGAATGACAAAGGCATCGCCGAAACCAATGTTGAACACGTGCTCGATCGGCGCGCGGGAGTCCGAGCAGGCCAACACGATGACGCGCGGATCCTGGCCTTGGGTCAGGCCAGCGCGCAGCTTCGCGTCCTGGTTAACGGCGATGAGGTTGCCCGTAACGAGGCGTTGATTACCTTGCTGGAGGGCTTCCCACACCTTCTGCGGGTCTTGAGGGACATCTACTAAAGGCATGTTTCTTAGTCTAGACCCCGCCGCCCTACACTGAGGTGCCTATGGATACCCAAGCTGTCGTGGAATGGTTCGATGCTCATGAGCGCCCCCTGCCGTGGCGCCGGCCGGGTACCTCGGCGTGGGGTGTGCTCTTAAGCGAGGTCATGAGCCAACAAACCCCCGTCGCACGCGTAGCCCCGCAGTGGGAGGAGTGGATGCGCCGCTGGCCTACCCCACAGGACCTTGCGGCGGCCTCCAAGGCGGATGTCCTGCGCGCGTGGGGCAAGCTGGGCTACCCGCGCCGCGCACTGCGCTTATGGGAGTGCGCGAAGAAGATTGGTGAGGGGGAGGTCCCGGGAGACGTCGACAAGCTCTTGGCGTTGCCGGGAATTGGTGAGTACACCGCCCGTGCGGTGGCCTGTTTCCATTTTGGCCACAACGTTCCGGTGGTGGATACCAACGTCCGCCGCATCTACGCCCGCGCCGAGGAGGGGCGCTTCCTCGCCCCGACGCCCGCGAAACGCGAATTAGCACAGGTAGAAGCCTTGCTTCCGGAAGAGAACGGCCCGCGTTTTTCGGCCGCTCTCATGGAACTCGGTGCCTTGGTGTGCACGGCCAAGAACCCGGACTGTGCCGCCTGCCCTATTAAGGCCTCGTGCGCCTGGCAGCTCGCGGGCTGCCCAGAACCTAGTGCGGAGGAGACCGCGCGGGCTAAGAAACGCGTGCAAAAGTTCACCGGCACGGACCGACAGGTGCGGGGGCTGCTTCTCGACGTCCTGCGCGGCTCGCCCCACCCAGTTACCCAGGCCGACCTTGATGCGGTATGGCCGGACGCGGCGCAGCGCTCGCGGGCGCAGGCCTCGCTGCTCGAGGACGGGTTGATGGATGTCAACGACGAGGGTTTGTTCCACCTGCCGCACTAGGCACGTGTGAGAAGTCGATGAGGTGGCCGAAGGTCCAATCGCGGTCGGTCAACAAGCGGGCGAGGATAAGCCCGCAACCGATGGCCGCCACGGCCATCGAGGCGGTGGCGAAGTTGCTCAACGCTTGGTCCATGTTGCCCACGTTGAGGTGATAGACGGTGCGGAACATGGAGGTGCCCGGGATCATGATGACGGACGCGGGCACCGTCGTAGTGATGCGCGGCAGGTGTGCGTGTGTGGAGGCCACCGCGCCCAAGAGCCCGACGATGACACCGCCGGCGAAAGCGCCGACGTAGGCCGTGGCCCCGACCCCGATGAGGAGCAGGCGTACGAGGTTGGCCACCGTTCCCACCGCGGCCGCCACGAGGACCATGCGGCGCGAGGAGTTAAAAAGGAACGCGAATCCAGAAATGCCCAGGAAGCTGGCCGCCGCGGCGGCGAGGTACCACACGGGCTCATAGTCGGGGGTGCCCGGTTCCGGGGTCAGCTCCGTAGTCCAGCTGACCAGAGCCACGGTAAAGGTCGCAGCGGTGATCACCGTCAGCGCGTAAGTCAGGCGAGATAGCCCAGCCTCGAAGTCGAAGCGCGCGAGGTCAATGAGTGCGGAGAACAACGGGAAGCCGGGAATAAGGAAGAGCACCGCGGCCACGTAACCCGAGGAAAACTCCGACGGATCCGCCACCCCGGCGACGGCTACAGCCTCGGTGGTGAAGAAGTACACGAGGCTAGCCACCGTTCCGGCCGCCACGATGCAGCCCAGCTGATGAACGTGCTTGCCGTGTAGGACCGCGCGGGTGAGCTGACCACAAAAAGCGGCGAGGGCCACCAGCAGAATCGCAAGCGGTGTGAAGAAGTTCAGGACCGCAAAAGAGGCGCACGCAATCGCCGCCGCGGCTGCCAAGAACCAACGATTCCACCGCTTAACCACCGTCGACTCGATGGAATCAAGCATCTCTGTAAGATCTTCGGCCGTAATGCCCGCGTACAGCCTGTGGTGGGTAAGGTCCTCCAGCGCCTCAATGCGGGAGGCGTCAACTGCCGGCGAATGCTGCTGGGCCACCACGGTACGAAACTCGCGGCCACGGTGAAACGTGCATGTTATCTGGGTGACGCCAACGTTGGCGTCGAGCCGATCAAAGCCGAGCGCGCGGGCGGCACGTTTCATGCCGCGTAGCACGCGGTAGCCGGACGTTCCCGCCCCCATGAGCATCATGCCTAAGCGCAAGACGACGTCGGCCTCGTACCCCATGCGGACATAGTCGCTGTTGGGGTGAGAAGTCATTAGCGCCAGCGTCCCCGGAAATTCAGTCCGCCGGGCAGGTTGACCCACATGCCGCCACGGGAGTTAAAGGTCACGGGGCCAACCTTCGTCGACATCGACGCACCGGAACCGGAAACGTTGATCCAGCTATTCTTTCCGGTCTTCTTGCGCTTGCGAAAATAGATTCCCATGCGCGCTAGCTTAGCGCAGCGAAGTCGCTGCGCACCGGCGACAGAGCGATTACCCTTACGGCACGAATCTGATCTCTCCTCGCGCACTCGTGGCGGCCCTCGCGCTCGCGGCTACCGCAGTGGCATCAGCGGCGCCCACCAACTGCCAGGCTTCCTAAGACTTAGTGCAGACCGTCCAGGGATGAAAATGGCTCCTCTGCCTCGATGTCATGCAGGGGCACGCGTGCCCAAGGCGAATCACTGTGTGCGAGCAACTCGGTGAGCCGTTGCGATTGATCCTTCATCGCAGCGGCGACGTCGGGCTCACCGTCACTTGCCCAGATCATTCGACCCCACCAGAAGCTTGCGGCTACGTCAGCCCACGACACGAAGTAGCGCTGCAGGGCCGCCACGGCCTTATCTGAAATCTGAAGGAACTCTTCTGGAGAGATCCAACCCAGCTCCGTTGCCGGACCACCGACGTTGTGAATTCGGATTATGTCCCATGCGCGAGTCGTGGCGGGCAATGCCGGGGCTGCTGCTTTGGCAAAGCCCTCCGAACGCAACATCCTTACGAGGTAGCGGAACTTATGTTCTCCACGACGCGGATCCGCGCCTTGGGCAACAAAGAAGTCTTTAAGGAACTCGACCTTTTCCTCCACTTCCGCATCTAGCTCGCGCTCGGGGACGTCCTTCACGGCGTATGCGAGCGGTAAAATAAAGTCATTTTCCACGTGCTGACTGCCTTCGAGCAACACGTCAATAGCCTGGTGCGCTTCCTGTGCACCAGTGACCCCCCAGTTTTGCTCGAGAGATGCTTTGTAGTACTTGGCCGTCCTTGCATTGATGTCCTCAACCCCTAGCGGAGTCGCAAACGCCTTATTGCTCTTGTATATCATTCCCCAAGAGTGGCGGCGCACTTCATCTTTGCTCGGCGCCGGTTCCGGCCACGGGAACTTTGTAAGGCGGTAGATCCAAGTATCATCAAACTTTGCTGGCGTGAACGTTGAGCTCATATCTTCACAAAGTACCGAGGTTCCCAACGTGGATCCGTGGCGCCCCCTCCGTCACCCCTATGTTGGGGAGTGACGGACGCCATATCGCAGCACACACAGTCATCATTTTTGATGTGTTGTTAGTCTCGTGTGCATGACAGGACCCCAAATTGCATTGACAGACCGGCCAGATCTCGGCGCCGCGCTTAAACGTGCTGGTGATTCCGAGATTGTGCACACTGCCGCCGCAGCCGTTGTGGAAGGCCTTGGTGTCGACGAGATTGTCTTGGAAGCCGCCCCCACGAAAGCAAGCGGGGTGGATGGTGCCGCGTTTGTCACCAACCGTAGGATCCTCGTGACCGCCGATAAGAAGGATCCATCTCATTTTGAGTTCCTTGAACTGGACAGCCTCGGCAACGTCACAGTTCTGCCCTACAAGGGTGGCTGGGCCGTCGTGGCTCAGCTCTACAGCACCTACAAAGTGTGGAGCGGGTTCACGGAGAAGGCCGCGCGTCGCGTGCAGTTTGCCGCCCAGTGGGCCCTGACCGCAGGCCGGGAGGCACGAACGGAGGCCTCGCGCGCGGTGTCTTCGGAAGAACTTTTTAAGCGATGGAAAGAAAACAAGCACCGTCTCAATCGCAACAGCGTGGAAGAGCGCGTTGCGTCGATGCACTCCCTGTATTCCGACATTGATTCACGGTGGTGGACTGAATAATGAGCAGACTTGCATACCCGGGTTCGCCCGACCACTTTAACGGGGCAGAAGACACCTCACACATCGAAGAAGGCCAGGTAATTGCGGATAATGGCTACCGCCATTTCATCAAGCACGGCTCACCACTAGACGCCGGCACGTCTCCGAAGAGCGCCTCGGGCACCGCCTCACCCTCGTCGAACCCCACCGCGGGAACCACAGGCACCCACTCCAATGACTCAAAGCAGGGTCTCAGCGTTAAGAAGCAGCTGTTGCTCCTTCCGCTCGTGATCGCGGTCATCGTGGTGGTAGCGATTGGCTACGTTGCACTTAAAGACGCGCTCTTTGGTGATAAATCAGAGGATTCGGCTGCTCCCGAACAACCGGCCGCTGAGGCACCTGCCGATTCTGGGGCTTCCAACGGTGGCGCTACCGGCGCGACCGGTGGAGCAACCACTGGCGACACTCAAAGTGGCCTCACCCCTGCTGACCAAGCACCCGAGCCGATTACTGACTTCGTGGAGGCTTGCACGGATTATGAAGTGGTGTTCAGCTACTACGGCGCGGATAACTCCCCTGCCCCAGAAGCAATGGGCACCAACTGCTCCGTGGATACGACGAAAGCACCTGAGGTTGGTTACGTGGTCTTCACCGATGACCCTGCCGCCACCGCCGCCGTTCGTGACGGCAAGCCCGTCCTAGACGGCATTGAGATTCCGGCAGAATCAACGCGTGGCTCCACATTCAAAGCACAGCGAGTCGAGTCCCTCATCACTGTTCAGGAAATCCTCCCAGATGATAAGGGAATCGTTGAGTACATGATCAAAAATAATGACCCTGAGGTGGCAAAGAAAGCTCTGGTAGACCTCGGCGTGGCCAAGTAGAGCTAGAACGCGCACTTCTACCCGCCGCCTTCTGTTTTCATTTTATTGTCAATAAGAGTCGGTGGTGATAAGCTGAGTGCATGGCACACGAGCACCACGACCACGATCACTCCGGCACACCGCTACGCGCACTCCTCATAGCGCTGAGCATTACCGGCACCGTCTTCTTCGCGGAGCTGATCGGCGGCTGGTTGGCGGGCTCAATGGCGCTGATGGCCGATGCGATGCACATGCTTTCCGACGCCGCCGGGCTCATCATTGCGGTGATTGCGGTGTTGATTGGGCGTCGACAAGCATCAGCCCAGGCCACATACGGCTACCGGCGAGTGGAGGTGCTTGCGGCGCTGGCAAATGCGGTGATGGTGCTGGCGATCTCGGTGTGGATTGTCGTCGAAGCGGTGCGCCGCCTACAGAACCCGGCCGAGGTGCAGGGCGAGGCAATGCTGATCATCGCGGGCATCGGTCTCGTGGCGAATGCACTGTCGGCGTGGGTGCTCCACCGGCACCGCGAATCCTCAATTAACGTGGAGGGCGCGTTCTTGCACGTGCTGGTGGATTTGCTCGGCTCGGTCGCCGTGATTGTGGCGGGCATCGTGGTGCTGACCACGGGGTTTGTGGCGGCGGACGTGATCGCCTCCCTCGTGATCGCGGCGATGGTGCTGCCGCGCGCCTGGCAGCTCATGCGGTTGTCGGCGAGCGTGCTGCTCGAGCAGGTTCCGGCGGGCTTCGACGCCAGCGTGATCGAGCCCGCGCTGCGGCAGGTCGAGGGCGTTGCCGATATCCATGACCTGCACCTGTGGAGCCTGGATGGTGTAAACGTGCTCACGACCGTGCACATCGTGCGCGACGGCACCGTCGACACCGGCCCACTGTTGGATGCCGCCCAGCAGGCTCTGCGTGAACACGGCATCGAGCACTCCACCATCCAGATCGAACACCCGGAGCACGAATCCCACGAGACCGTGTGCTGATTCCTTTTAATTAGTCGGTGGGATAGCCCACCCACCGGTCACACAAAGAAAGCCCCGATCCGCACGAAGTTCACATGCGGTTCGGGGCTATTCCTTATGGGCCCAGTGTGGGTCCCGAGTCAGTGCTTAGAGCGGCTGGCCAGCACCGGCACCTGCCGGCGGCGGGTTGCCGTCATCACCATCATCGTTGTGGGATTCCTCAGCGGAGTCGCTACCTGACTCGTCGAGGACGTCCGGGGTGACAGTGTCGGGGCCATCGGAGTCTGGGCCGTGAGTTTCGGCGTCGATTTCGGTGGCCAGTTCCTCATCGGCCTCACGCACGGCGGTCTCCTCGAGATCCTTGTCGAAGGTGTCCTCCGGCAGAGGGCGCGGACGCGGGGTGAAGGTGAAGGTGGCAGAAGAGTTGTCCTTGGACTCGCCGTCCCAGCCTTCAACGTCCACGGTGATGATTTCGCCCGCACCGATTTCGCCGAAGAGGATCTTCTCGGAGAGCTGATCCTCAATCTCGCGCTGGATGGTGCGGCGCAGCGGACGAGCACCCAAGACCGGGTCGAAGCCGCGCTGAGCCAGCAGATCCTTGGCCTTCTGGGTGAGCTCAATGCCCATGTCACGCTCGGAAAGCTGCTTCTCCACGCGGGCGATGAGCAGCTCCACCATCTCGACAATCTGCTCCTGCGTGAGCTGGTGGAAGACCACAATCTCATCAATACGGTTCAGGAACTCAGGGCGGAAGTGCTTCTTCAGCTCGTCGTTGACCTTGTTCTTCATGCGCTCGTACTGCGCATCGGCGTCATTCTCCGAAGAGCCGGTAAAGCCCAGTCCCACGGCCTTCGAGATGTCCTGGGTACCCAGGTTGGAGGTGAAAATGAGCACCGTGTTCTTGAAGTCCACCACGCGGCCCTGACCATCGGTCAGGCGGCCATCCTCCAACACCTGCAGAAGGGTGTTGTAGATCTCCTTGTGGGCCTTCTCGATCTCATCGAAGAGCACCACGGAGAAAGGCTTACGGCGAACCTTCTCGGTCAGCTGGCCGCCCTCTTCGTAACCAACGTAACCCGGAGGGGCACCGAAGAGGCGGGACGCGGTGAAGCGATCGTGGAACTCACCCATATCGATCTGGATGAGGTCATCATCCGAACCGAAGAGGAAGTTAGCCAAGGACTTCGACAGCTCCGTCTTACCCACACCGGACGGGCCAGCGAAGATGAAGGAACCAGAAGGACGACGCGGGTCCTTCAGGCCAGCACGGGTGCGGCGGATGGCGCGGGAGACGGCCTTGACGGCATCGTCCTGGCCAATGATGCGCTTGTGCAGCTCCTCTTCCATGTTGAGGAGGCGGTTGGATTCCTTCTCAGTAAGCTTGAGAACCGGAATACCGGTCCAGTGAGCGAGGACCTCTGCGATCTGCTCCTCACCAACCTCGGCGATTTCCTCCAAGTCACCGGAGCGCCACTGCTTCTCCTTCTCCGCACGCTCTTCACCGAGCTTGCGCTCCTTATCGCGCAAACCAGCAGCCTTTTCAAAGTCCTGCGCGTCAATCGCCGCTTCCTTTTCCTTGCGGACCTCGGCGATGCGGTCATCGACTTCACGCAGACCTTCCGGAGCGGTCATACGCTTAATACGCATGCGGGCACCGGCCTCATCGAGGAGGTCGACAGCCTTATCCGGCAGGAAGCGGTCATTGATGTAGCGGTCAGACAGGGAGGCCGCTGCCTTCAGCGCCTCATCGGTGTAGGAGACACGGTGATGTGCCTCGTACTTATCGCGCAGACCCTTGAGGATGAGGATGGTGTCATCGAGAGAAGGCTCGTCCACCTTGACCGGCTGGAAGCGGCGCTCGAGAGCAGCATCCTTCTCAATGTGCTTGCGGTACTCATCCAAGGTGGTGGCACCAATAGTCTGCAGTTCGCCGCGAGCCAGCTTCGGCTTCAACAGCGAAGCGGCATCGATAGCGCCCTCGGCGGCACCGGCGCCGACCAGGGTGTGGATCTCATCGATGAAGAGGATGATGTCACCGCGCTGGTTAATCTCCTTGAGCACCTTCTTCAGGCGTTCCTCGAAGTCACCGCGGTAGCGCGAACCGGCCACCAGGGAGCCCAGGTCCAGCGAGTAGAGCTGCTTATCCTTAAGGGTCTCCGGGACCTTGCCGTTAACGATATCGAGGGCCAGACCTTCGACCACGGCGGTCTTACCCACGCCGGGCTCACCGATGAGCACCGGGTTATTCTTCGTGCGGCGGGACAGCACCTGCATAATGCGCTCGATCTCAGAATCGCGGCCCACTACCGGGTCCAGCTTGCCATCACGCGCCGCCTGGGTGAGGTTGCGGCCGAACTGGTCCAGCACCAGGGAGTTGGAACGCTCACCGGAGCCGCCTGGGCCGCCACGTCCACCCTGGCCAGCGCCGGCACCGGCGCCCACCGGACCTGCACCACCCTGGGACTGGTTGCCCTCTCCCTCGTTGCCCTCATAGCCGGAGAGCAGCTGGATAACCTGCTGGCGAACACGCGGCAAGTCAGCGCCCAACTTCGTCAGCACCTGGGCTGCTACGCCATCGCCCTCGCGGATGAGGCCAAGCAGTAGGAATTCGGTGCCGATGTACTTGTGGCCCATCTGAAGGCCCTCACGCAGGGAGAGCTCGAGGACCTTCTTGGCGCGCGGGGTGAAGGGGATGTGGCCGGTGTGCGGCTGAGAACCTTGACCAATAATCTCTTCCACCTCACGGCGGACATCCTCCAGCGAGATGCCCATGGACTCCAAGGCCTTGGCTGCTACACCTTCACCTTCGTGGATAAGTCCCAGGAGGATGTGCTCGGTGCCGATGTAATTGTGGTTGAGCATGCGTGCTTCCTCCTGCGCCAAAACGATGACGCGGCGAGCACGGTCAGTAAACCTCTCGAACATTACCTCTTACCTTTCGCTCTAAATGTGTCATCCACTCTAACGCGCGGGGAGGACACTCCATCCACGATTTCTCTCCCCCTCTTCCACTAAACCTACATTTCCGCAGGTAAAGGCACTGTACGCCGGTAGCGAACAGGTCATGATGAAGCCGCTTTTCGCACTAACCTGCCACAGAGGCTTCGCCACCTTAGAATGAAGAGGATTCTATATATCTCATCATCGACCCCTCCACGAAGGATTTCCTCTCATCGTGACTATGCTCCCAGAATTTTTCACCACCCAGCACCAGCTGCGCCAAAAGGCAGTCTTGGACCAAGGAGCGGACTCCACGCTCTTCCTCGTGGAAGATCCTTCACATGACGAGCTGCTCGTGGAGATATACAACCCAGAGGACCGTGGTGTGCTCCGCCAGTCCGGCGTCGTGGGGCAACTACAGCACAGCGCCATCGCCCCCATCGTAGGCACGGGAACGATGAACAACGGTCAAGAATTCTTCGTGCGCCGCAGCCTGCCAGGTGAGCAGCTGTCGAATTTCACTTCCTCTGGCATCGGCGCGCAGCACCTTTCCCGGGAGGAGGCCATCGCTGTCTTCGCCCCTTTGGCTGACGCCACCGATTTCCTGCTCCAGAAGGGCCGCAATAATTTCGCTCTCCGCGCGCTCAATCCGCGCCGCATCATCCTGACCAATAACCGCTCGAACGCCTTCTTCGCAGCAGTCGGCCCAGCTACGGGCTCCGAGGCCCCCACTGCAACAGCGAAGGAGGCAATCGACCGCCTGGCACAACTCCTCGCCGCCGCCTATCCTTCCTTCCGCGCAGCAGGCGCTTATACCTCGGCGGCCGCCGTTGTTGATTCTCTCCGAAATGCTGGAGCAGGGATGGCCAGCGCCAGCGCGGCAAGCGCAGGTGCCACCACCACGCCTAGCGCCGACGCCGCCGCGGGTACGCCACAGTGGCAACCGGAACAGCATTACGCTGCTGCCCAGCAAGGAGAATGGGGAACGCAGCCGCAAGCGCCGGTTCCCGCTTCCACCCCTGCAGAAGACTCCGCTCAGCGCGGGTCGACCTCGAAGAGCAAGGTCTTTGCTGGCCTTGGTGTGGGCCTTGTCCTTTTAGCCCTCATCGGCGGCCTGCTGTGGTTCTTCTTGGGCCGTCCGGCGTGGTCTGAGGAGGAGCAAGCGCTGGTCGACGACCACCCAGGACTCATCAGCTCCCGTCCCGGTGGGGAGGGCTTCGACGGTGCCACCTGCGAGTCCCGCGAGCCGGAGGATGGTCAGGACGCGAAGATTACCTGCGTTGGCGACGGTGTGGGCTACTCGGTGGCGAGGTACGGGGACGTCGCCAAGCGCGACGCAGCTGCCCCAACACAGGATGCGCAGGAACTGTCCAACGGCCAGTGCACCGTACGCAGCTATGACGTTTCTGATTCCGAGCCAGTCTTCTACATGAGCACCGAAGACTCCGCGGACGCCGTCCTCGTGTGGGGTGAGGACGCCGAAGAACTTCGCCTGAACATGCCGCTGTGCTAAGCCGCACGCTCACTCGGCGCAGCTAGTCTGCGCCGTTAGTCCACACGCTTAAGCAGCGGTGCAATCACCGCAATGGCGATACCGGCCACGCCGGCAAAGAGGAAAGCCCAATGCGTTCCCTGTGCCGTCGCTGCGGCGGGCCCCATCCCCGCGGCGGCGCCAGCCTGGGTGCCGCGTGTGAGGAAGACTACGAGCAAAGCCGTTCCCGTCGCGCCAGCCAACTGCTGGAAGGTGTTCATGATGGCCGAACCGTGCGAGTAAAGCTTCTCCGGAAGCGAGGACAGCGCTGTGGTCATCAGCGGCGTCATCATCAAGCACATGCCGAGGGAGAAGATCACGTGCATGCCCACGACCATCCACAGGGCTGAGTTCTCACCCAAGATGACCATAAGCCACAGGCTGGCCACCATGAACAGTGAGCCCGGAATCATGAGTGGACGCGGGCCATAGGAATCGAAGAGCCGGCCCACGATCGGGGAAAGGAAAGCCTGGAGGATGCCGCCGGGCATCACCGCCAATCCCGTGGCAAAGGCGGTGACGCCCAAGGTCGTTTGCAGGTAGATGGGCAAGACCGTGACCATTCCCAGCATGAGCCCAAAGGACAGGAGGAGGATGATCACCGCGAGAGTGAAATTGCGGACGCGGAAAGGACGCAGGTCCATCAGTGCGCGGTCCTCCAGTGCCAAGCGCTGCTGGCGACGGATAAATACAATGAGCGCGATGACGCCGACCACGGTAACGGCGATATCCACCCAGGCGCCGCCCTCCAGCATCTTTTCCATCGAGGACAGACCATAAATCAGCCCGCCAAACGCGAAGGCGGAAAGGACGACGGAGAGGCCATCGAGCGGAGTATCGCGGTTCTCACCCACATTGCTCAATCGCCAGAGCCCAAAGGTGAGAATAAGGGCGACGAGCGGCGCCATGGCCCAGAAGATGACGTGCCAGGTGAAGCGGTTCAGAATCGCCCCGCCGACTGTGGGGCCAAGCGCCGGGGCAACGGAGATAACCACAGAGATGATGCCCATTACCGTGCCGCGGCGCTGCGCTGGGACCAGCGTCATGGCCACGGTCATCAGCGTAGGAATCATCAGCGCGGTTCCGCCGGCTTGCAAGATGCGGCCCAGGAGCAGAATGACGAAGCTCGGGGCGAGGGCCGCCACCACGGTGCCAACCAGGAAGAGTCCTGCGGAGGCGGTGAAAATCTGCCGCGTGCTAAGCCTCTCCAGCAAGAAGCCGGTGGTCGGAATGACGACGGCCATGGTGAGCATGAATCCCGTCAACAGCCATTGGGCGCTCGTAGCAGGAATGGAGAAGTCCGCCATAATGGCTGGTAGCGCAACGGAGAGCGAGGTCTCATTGAGAATCATGACCATCGCCCCCAGCACCAGGATGCTGAGGTTAATTATCACCTTCGAGGGAATCTCAGCGGACATGCGGCCAGCCACACCTTTCTGTTTCTCTGCTCTGGGGATATTCGCGCCAACGCTTCCGCAGTCTGCGCGCAAGGAGTTTAGAGTACTCGCAAGGTAGCCGGGGATGCCACATGAGCCGGGGCAGCGAAGTTTCCTCGCTCCCCGGCAGTTGGTGGGGCTTTAAGGGATCGTTTCCATGTTGCGGGACGTGATGACCACGACGCTGCCACCGCTGTCCAAGCTGCAGCCCAACAAACGGTTTTCTGGGGTATCCTCCCACAGTTTCGGCGCACCGTAAGCACAGTGCCCCAGGTCCGTGGTGAGGTGGCCACGGTTTCCGCCCTCGCCAGCCTGCCAGTCATGGTTAGCGTATTCATCCAGCAATTCCATGGCGTCATTGCAATTCGTGCCGTCCTCTTGCACGTAGACCAAACCGGTGTCTTCACCACGCGTACCGCTTTCACCGCACACCGTTCCGGTGTTGGCGATGCCATTCGCATCTGGCTTCGCTGGGAAGGTATCGGAGTAGTACTGGCCATCGTCCTTGACGGTGAAGTGGTGCCCGTTCGCCTTGACCACAAACTCGTTGCCACTGAGTGCTTCAAAGGTTCCACCGTCAAAGCTCACGGTCTCGCCCTCGTTGAGCGTTGCAACTTCGGTCGGTGTATAGAACTCAATGGCCCACACCGGGAAGAAGCCGCGGTCGCCGAGGTAGCTCACCGCGTTTGACCTCCAGCTCTGCATGACCGGCCCCGGATAAATTGGCGGATCGGCAAATTCGACCTTGCAGTTCGGGGCATCGGCCTCTTCGTGGATGAGGCAGAGGACGCGCCCATCCGGGCTCTTGACCGCTGGGATGGGGTTCGGAATCGTCGCTAGGTTGCCACCCGCCATAAAGTCCTGCGGATCGCGTTCCTTCAGGCCGCCGGGTTTGTCTTTATCGGGCTTGGCGCTGCTCGACGCCGCGGCCTCGGTAGAGCTACTGGAGGCAGATTCAGAACTGGCGGAGCTGGCTGAGTTCTGTTGAAACTGTGGCTCATCGCCCGCCGGCTCGCTCGTCGAAGAACACGAAGCCGCGGCGCAGGCCATGAGGGAGGCAGAAAGGATAGAGAGAAGCTTCTTCATAACAATCATCGTCCCACGAAATAGTGTTATGCCACTAGTTTTCCGAGTGTTTCGGGTCTTCGGGGTGTGCAGCGTCAAGAAGAACAACGCGACCGATACCGGATAAATCTTCGCAATGAATCCGACGTGCATACGGATTAGGTGTCTCAACGAATTCCGGTTCTCTGTGAGAGCACTTCCAGCCGTCAAGCTCCAGGATTCCCCGGGTGTTCACTTCTTTTATGTCCCACTCGTAGTTGACGTACTTGTCCACGATCTCCATTGCAGTCGTGCAATTCGTACCGTCTGTCTGCACAAAGACTTTCTGGCGTCCAAAATTGGTGTCGGTCTCGCCGCAGACAGTACCCACGGGCGCATAGCCATTGGTGTCCGGCTTCAGCGGATAAGTATCCGCCGAAAACTGGCCGCCGTCCTTCACTGTGAAATGGTGGTCTTGGACCTGAACCGTGAATTCATCCGCACTGGGGGCTTCAAAAATCACGCCGTTGATATCGACTTTCTCGCCTTCCTCCAGCTGCTGTGAAGGAACCTGGTCCCCGGCATCCACCACGCCCTTGGGGAAGAAACCGGCACCTTCTATATAGCTGACCATGTTTGCTTCCCATTGCGGGTTCTCGGGGTCAGGCAGGATGGGCGGGTTTTCAAAGCCAACGAAGCACCACGGCCCTTGAGAGCCCTCATGCAGAGAACACGACACCCTGCCGTCCGGGCTCCTCACTCCCCAGGCCACCGTGGTCTCATACCTGAACCCAGTGGCGCGGAAGTCCTCGGCATCGCGTTCTTTGAGGCCCGAAGGTTGAGAGCCAAACCCCGGCTCGCGATCTGTGGAATCGCTTTCTTCGGCGCTATCAGAGCTTTGCGCACTGCTTTGAGAACCCGAGGACTCCACAACTTCGAATCGATGAGTTTCCTGGGTTCCTTCATCAGAAGAACACGCAACCAAGCCAGCCGTTACAAGCGGCAGTGTGAGAAGAGAGAATAGCTTTTTCATGCTTTGTATTGTTCCACGCAGGCAGGCCTCTCGCTGAGTGATGTGTGCTGCGGCGACAAACTGAAAGCACCGCCAAAACACGGCAACGCACAAGCCTTCGGCTGCGGGGCCGGTGGCTTGTGCGTTGCGCGCGGAATGTGCCGCGGGATGAACTGTGCTCGAGTTGGCTTAGGGCCTACTTCTCCGGCTTCACGATTGGGAAGAGCACGGTCTCACGGATTCCTAGGCCGGTCAGAGCCATAAGCAGGCGGTCCATGCCCATACCAGCGCCCGCTGTCGGCGGCATGCCCTGCTCCATGGCGGCGAGGAAGTCCTCATCCAAAACCATGGCTTCTTCATCGCCGCCAGCAGCCAAGCGGGCCTGGTCCTCGAAGCGCTCACGCTGGATTACGGGATCCACCAGCTCCGAGTAGCCGGTGGCCAGCTCGAAGCCGCGCACGTAAAGGTCCCACTTCTCCGTCACGCCTGGCTGCGAGCGGTGCTGACGGGTCAGCGGGGAGGTCTCAACCGGGAAGTTCTTCACAAAGATTGGGCCCTCAAGCTGGTCCTCGCAGAGCACCTCCCAGATCTCCTCCACCAGTTTGCCGTGGCCCCAGCCGCCGTTCTTCGGGACGTCGAGCCCGATGACGTCAGCAATCGCCTTGAGCTCCTCGACGGTGGAGTCGATGGTGACCTCCGGCTGGCCGGGGAACTTGCGCTGCAGAGCCTCGTTGAGGGAGGGGTACATTTCAATCTCCGGCCACTCTTCGCCACCGAAGTCATACTCAGTACCATCAGCCAAGGTGACGGTGGTGGAACCGAAGACCGCGCGGGCCACAGACTGGATGGACTCGCGGATAGTGCGGGCACAGTCGTTGTAGTCACCCCACGCCTCGTAGGTCTCCAGCATGGCAAACTCCGGGGAGTGGGAGCGGTCAACGCCCTCGTTACGGAAGTTGCGGTTGATCTCAAAGACGCGGTCGATGCCGCCGACCACAGCGCGCTTCAGGAAGAGCTCCGGAGCGATGCGCAGGTAGAGGTCAATGTCCAGGGCATTGGAGTGGGTCACGAACGGGCGGGCCGCCGCACCACCGTGGAGGGTCTGCAACATCGGGGTTTCGATCTCCACGAAGCCCTCATCTTCCAGGTAGTTGCGCAGCGCACGCATGACCTTCACGCGGGTCATGGCATTCTTGCGGGCCTCCTCGCGCACGATGAGGTCGTTGTAGCGCTGGCGCACGCGAGTTTCCTCGTTCATGTCCGCGAAGGAAACCGGAAGCGGGCGCAGGGACTTCGCCGCCATGGTCCACGTGGAGGCCATAACGGAGAGCTCGCCACGGCGCGAGGAAATGACGCGACCCCGCACGGAGATGAAATCACCCAGGTCAACGTCAGACTTCCACGCGGCGAGGCGCTCCTCCCCTACCTCTGCCAGCGACAGCATGGCCTGCACTTGGGTGCCATCGCCATCTTGCAAGGTGGCAAAGCAAAGCTTGCCGGTATTGCGCATGAAGATAAGGCGGCCGGCGATGGCTACCTCGACGTCAGTCTCCTCACCCGCGCTGAGGTAGGTGACGCCCTCTTCCGCGGCCGGCTCTTCGCCCTCGGCAACGACCTGGAACTGCTGGCGGAGATCCCGCAAGGAGATCGTGCGGTCTACGGTCACCGGATAGGGCTCGGTGCCGGACTCCAACAGTCGGGCGCGCTTCTCGCGGCGAATGCGCAGCTGCTCGGGGACGTCAGTAACTTCAGTATTCTTCTTCTCGCTCACGGTTGTCTAGGGTAGTCGATCCCCATACGCTGGCGCGATCCCGGTTCACAGAGAGTTCATCTGGTGGTTAGACAGCATCAACCGCGCGGTCATCTCAACCGTATTAACTCAGTGCGTCCGTTGCGACATCCCTTACGCAACCAACGATTTTCGATTTTTGGAGCATAACTTTCATGGCACTCAACGGCCGTAATCTCTTGGCTAACATGTTCACCTCGTCTCGTTCTTCTCTTACCTGCACCTACAAGTGCGGTAATGCCTGTTTCGGCGAATGCGAGAACACCTCCGACAACCCTTACTTCGGCAACCAGTTCTCCCGCCGTACCGCCCTGCGCGCCGGTGGCTTGGCCGTCGTCGCCGTCGGTGGTTCCTCCGCGCTGGCTGCTTGTGCCGCACCAGACGAAAAGGATGCTGCAGCTGGCGGCGGCTCCTCCGACAAGACCAGCGAGGTCAAGGGCTCTGACATCGAGCTCACCTCCGCCGAGGGCATGCACTTTGAAGCCGTAGAGGCCAATACCAAGGATGAGGTCGTCATCCCGAAGGGCTATGAGCAGTCCGTTCTGATTGCCTGGGGTGACCCGGTCATCGAGGGCGCACCGGAATTCGACGTCAACAACCAGACCGCCGCGGATGCGGAGAAGCAGTTCGGCTTCAACAATGACTTCGCCGGCCTCATCGAGCACCCGGATGACAAGAACCGCATGATCTACATGTGCTCGCATGAGTACACCACCGAGCCGATGATGTTCCCGGACTACGACCCGGAGAACCCCACCGAGGAGCAGGTAAAGATCGGCTGGGCCGGCCACGGCCACACCATCCTCGAGGTCTCCAAGGTGAAGGGCTCCGGCGAACTCAAGCGCGAATTCGGCCCGCTCAACCGCCGCATCACCGCCACCACCCCGTTCACCCTGGTTGGTCCGGCTAAGGGCACCGACCTGGTGAAGACCTCCGCCGACCCGAAGGGTGAGAAGGTCCTGGGTACCCTCAACAACTGCTCCGGTGGCGTGACCCCGTGGAACACCATGCTCTCCGGCGAAGAGAACTTCGACCAGTACTTCGCAGGCGGTGACGTCAAGGACGACAAGGCCGCTGAGTCTCTCAAGCGCTTCGGCATCAAGGAGGGCCCGTCCGACCGTAAGTGGGAGAAGTACGATGACCGCTTCGATGTAACCAAGGAGCCGAACGAGCCAAACCGCTTTGGCTGGCTCGTGGAGATCAACCCGCTAGATCCGAACTCCACCCCGGTCAAGCACACCGCTGTGGGCCGCTACAAGCACGAGGCTGGCAACATCCACATCACCAAGGATGGCACCGTGGTCTGCTACTCCGGCGATGACTCCCGCTTCGAGTACGTCTACAAGTTCGTCTCCTCCAAGAAGTACAAGGAAGGCGACCTGGAGCACAACATGACCATCCTGGACCACGGCACCCTGTACGTGGCCAAGATGGAAGGCAACTCCCCGGAGAAGGAAATCGACGGCTCCGGTGTCCTGCCGGAGGACGGTGCTTTCGACGGCAGCGGCGAGTGGGTCAAGCTGCTGACCTCCGATACGGAGAACAACAAGTTCGAGTCCCACGTGGACGGCATGTCCGCCGAGGAAGTCGCCGTCTTTACTCGTGAGGCCGCCGATAAGGTGGGCGCAACCAAGATGGACCGCCCAGAGGACGTTGAGGTTCACCCGGAGACCGAGAAGGTCTACATCGCGCTGACCAACAACAAGTACCGTGGCGCCACTGGCGAAAACGCCAAGAAGAACAAGGAAGACGCCAAGGAATGGGCTCCGGTCAAGGAGAACAAGAACGGCCTGGTCATGGAGCTCGAGGATGACCACGCCGGCGAGAAGTTCACCTGGAACCTCTTCCTGGTCTGCGGTGACCCGCGTGAGGCCAGCACCTACTTCGGCGGCTTCGATAAGGAGAAGGTCTCCCCGATTTCCTGCCCAGATAACCTGGCCTTCGACAACCACGGCAACCTGTGGATCTCTACCGACGGCAACGCGCTGGACTCCAACGATGGCCTTTATGCCGTGACCACCGAGGGCGAGACCCGCGGCGAGCTCAAGTGCTTCCTCACCGTCCCGGCGGGCGCGGAGACCTGTGGACCGATCGTCGACGATGACCGCGTCATGGTCAACGTCCAGCACCCGGGTGAGGCTGACGACGCCACTTTTGAGAACGCCACCTCCCACTGGCCTGACGGCGGCAAGTCCACCCCGCGCCCGGCCGTGGTCGTGGTGTGGAAAAAGGACGGCAAGATCGGTACCGAATAAGGCACCGACGTTGCGTAGTGCGCACTCTTAGGCGGTGCGCAGCTGCGCCTCCAGCACCTCCTGCGCAAAATCCCACAACGGGGTTGCAACCCCAGCCTTGGCGCCCATGCGTCGGATAGCTCCGACCTGGGCGTCAAGTTCGTTTGGTAGACCTTCTTTGATGTCGCGCTGCATGGAGGACGTGTTATCCGGGTGCTGCTGGCGGGCAAACTCCATGGTTTGCTCGACCACATTGTCAGGCAGGTCCACGCCAAGTGCACGTCCAACAGACTCGACTTCCCGCATGAAGGCCTCAAGCTGGCCGGGGATTTCCTGGCAAAGGTAGCCAATCGGTTTATCCACCAAGGCGCCCAGAGTGCCGGTAGGGGTAACGAACATGGCTTTCGACCAGACGTCGACAAGCGCTGCGTCGTGGAACTTGCTGGAGGCACCCGCCTCTTTCAGCGCGGCCGCCAGATCCTCACCTGTACGGCGCAGTGACTCCGGCGCATCAGCACTCAGCGGACCAAAAGCCAAAGCCAAGGGCCCCGGATTGCGCTTGATCTGAGCCGGCCCCAGACGGGTGGCATAAACACGGGCAACCCCAGCAAGGATGTTTTCCTCCCCAAATTCCTCGGCCGCAAGGTACGGAATCTCGACCGAGTTGTGCGTGGTCACCACCGGGATACCCTGCAGGACCTCGCGGTCCTCCGCGCTGCCAAAGGTCTCATTGCCCGGCAGCGCCTTCGACGCGATAATCGCCACGTCCAGCCCACCCAAGACCTCCTTGACCTCAGTAAAGGATTGCGCAGCCGGGACCTTAATAACCTCGGTCGTGGTGGGTTCTGCGTGGGCGTCGATCAGCGTCACGCCCGTCTCCCCCAGCACCCGCAAGGTCTCGCCACGGGCGACGAAGGCGACGTCGTGGCCCGCTGCTTTCAGTTTTCCGCCAAAGTATCCGCCGATGGCGCCGGCTCCCAGAATTCCAATCTTCATGTCTCCAACCTAACCGGTGGAGACCTGCGCCACAGACTTTTATCCGCGCTGTTCTAAATTTCGGAAGCCAATTCCCAACGGCACGCCCGCGTTATCGATGAGCCGCACGCCGCCGATGGTGGCGGCGAGAAAGAGGCGGGCATCGCCCTCTGCGGGTGGCTCCCCAAGGTCGCGCCCGCGCAGCTCCACGTATTCCGGCTCGACGCCCGCGGCAGTGAGCACCTCACGTGCCACACGGACGACTTCCTCGGCCCCGGACTCCGCCGCGTACGCGCCGGCGGTAAGTGCCGCTGACAAGGCGCTGGCTTGCTCGCGTGCTTCAGGTGCCACGTCGGCATTGCGCAGGCTCATCACCACACCATCGGGCATGCGCACCGAGGGCACACCCTGCACACGCGCCCCGATGTGAAGGTCCGTAAAAGCTTGTTGGGTAGCCACGAGCAGCTCGTAGTCTTTCTCCCCCATGAACACATCACTGGGGCCAAGCGCACAGGTCAGCGCCACTATGCGGGTCAACTCCGCACAGACGTCTTCCATGCCGTGATCGGGTGCAAGGACCCGCGTGCGCTGGCTCTGCGTGCCATAGCGCCACACCACATCAACGCTGTCGAGGGCGGTGATGTCAGTGTCGTCGTCAACGGCGACGACAACCACGCTTCCGCGCACGCCCTGTGCTGCCTGCACTAAGGCAAGGTGCCCGGCGTGAATATCGCGGCCCAGCGGTACGAGCACCACGCGCTTGCCCGTCTTGCGGTAGGCGCTGCCCACCATGCGGATGCGCTCGATGTCCTCCACTAGGAGTTGTTCGGCCACGGCGCTTCCTTTCTTACTGCCCACAGTTCCAATTCTTCAATCTTTTCCTGCTCACCCACCATGCGGGCGACGTCGCGGTAGTTGCGCGCCATTCCCAGCTCCACGGCGGCGGGGTAAGCATCGATGATGTCATCGGCGTCGAGGTCGAAGGAACTGCCCATAAAATCTTCGATAATCCCCGCCTTAAGCGCCGCCCACGCGCTGAGTTCACCGAGCATCTCCGCGTAGTACAACCGCGCGGCTCGCTCGGCACGTTGTGCCTCAGGCACCGTTTCTGCGGTCTGGTGAATCTCTGAGAGCAACAATCTAATGACGGTATCCGCCACCTCATCGAGAGCGCCCACCGCGTAGGAGTCGCCCAGGGGAGCTGCGGCAATCGTCAGACACCCGCGCGTTTCCAGCTCATCAAGGGCTTCCACCCCAGCCAGCAATGAGGTGTGGATGACGATTTGCTTGGGGCGCACGTGCTTTTCGACGTCCCCGACAGCCCCTTCCAGCTCCCTCGCCGTCGCGGCGAGAATCAGCGCATCGAAGCGGTCCAGCTGGGCGGGGTCCTCAAGCTTCTCAATGGTGTGGCCAGCCATCTCCAGACGGAGGGCGAAGTTAATGCCGGCTCGGGAATTACCCCAGACCGCCACCCGCATGCGTGGTGCCTGCATCTACTTCTTCACGTCCTTGTCCGGCTCCTGCTGTTGCTTACGGCGCGCCAAAAGCTCCGCGACGGACACCGCACCCTCACGGTGTTCATCGCTGCGGCGACGGCCACGGGTGCTGGGCTGTGCGCTGTCTGACTCCGGCTTGCGGTGGCGGTGGTGCGGCTGTGCGGGGCCAGCATCCTCCTTGACGTGCTGCGCGCCTGCGGCACCCTGGTTCCACTGCACGGCTTGGAAGCTATCGGTCTTGAACTCCGGCGCCTTCGGCTGCGACGGAGTCTGAGGCTTCTGCTGCTGCGGCTTCTGCTCGGTGCGCGCCTGCTGCTTCTCTGCCTTTACCTGCGGCTTTTCGGCCTTCGGCTGGGGCTGCGGCTGCGGCGCCTGCGGCTTCTGCTGTGGTTCACCCATGGGGCGAAACGCCGGGGCACGGTTCTGCGACGGCTGTGGTGCACCGAAGGGAGATGGTGCTGGGCGGGTGCCCTGCTGATCTGCGGGCTGCTCGGCGGGTTTCGCAGCAGGCTGCTGGGCGTTGCCACGAGCATTATCCGCCAGCAGATTATCCAGCGGATTGCTCACCGGGTGGGTTGGCTGCGAACCGAGGCGGCCTGCCACGGCGTCGGCAGACGGCGCGCCACCGGACTTCTGGGTGAAGTTCACGTTGGGTGCATCGCCGCGCTCATCCACTCCTGCGCCGCCGGCCTTGCGCTCCAGCTCCTGGATGCGGCGAGCCTCCGCATACAGGGCGGCGGGCTCGTAGACCCACTCGCGCCCGGAGATCTCCTCGATTTGGGCGCGGATGGCTTCTAGCTCAGAGCGGATCTCCGCCAGGACCTGACTGTTGTCCGTAGTGGAAGCGCCGGAAGCGGTCAAAGTGGATGCAGCATGGGCGCGCTCTACTGCCAGAAGCTCCTTGGCCTCATGGGCCTGGCGGCGGTAGCGCACAACCAGGAAGAAGCCCAGCACCGCAGCCCACAGGGAGGCGAGCAAGGCGATCTTCAGCGCATTCGCCGAACCCGAAATCAGCATGACCAGGCTGGCAATCACCGCGAGGATGACCAAGACGATAAGCCCGATGGAACCCGCATCCGTCTTCGAACCGGTCTCAGAAGACTCCGCCGGCGTTGGTGGCTGAGAGTCCGGCTGCGCAGAAAATTGGGCCGTCGGATAATCGTCCGGGGCCGACTCGTGCTGGGGCTCAGGGGCGTGATGCGGGCTCGTCATGCCCACTAACTTACCGCTTGTGCCCCATCAGTTGGAGGTGGCACCTCGCAGTGTCGCTCCAGCACCACTCCGGCGACACACATCGCAGCACCACCCAGCGCAGAGGTCACCACCCCAGCCAGGTCACCAGCCGCCGCGACGAGCTCACCCGCACGAGGCACCACGTAAACTGCCATGCCTGCATAGGCCCCGCCCACGATGGCACCCGTCCACGCCGAGGCTTTGCCGACCAGCAAGAATTGCGCGATGGTCATGGGATTGAGCTGCGAGTTGTCCAGGCCGATGCCGTGCTCGTCCTCCTTGGCGCCGCGGACCTTAAGGGTCAACAGCACGCACACCAGCGCCATGGCCCACAGGGAAATCGACACCGTTGCCGGGATGGCCAGCATGGAGCCATAAAAGCGGGTGGTGAGGATGGCGGCCGCCGCGGCCACGAAAAGGGCCGTGCCGATGAGCGCGCCGATCGACGTCCTCGTCATTACTCCCCCAGTTCCTTCACCGCCGCGACCTCGTCCTCATCGAGGTCGGCGATGAGTTCGCGCACCGGGGTGCCGTTAAGCTGCGCGTGCTCATCCGCGGCCAGCCACGGTACGAGCACAAAGGCGCGCTCGTGGGCATAAGGGTGCGGCAGAGTAAGTTCCGGATCTTCGGAGGTCACGCCGTCTATCTGTACGATGTCCACGTCCAAGGTGCGCGGGCCCCAGTGCCGCACGCGCACACGCTCAGCGGCCTCCTCCAACTTCTGGCCGCGGCGCAGCAGCTCCAGCGGGGTGCAGTCCACGTCCACGATGAGCACCGCGTTGAGAAACTCATCCTGGTCAGTCACGCCCCACGGCGGGGTGGCATAGACCGGAGAGGCGGCGATGGTCTCATCGGCAAACTCATCAAAGACGGTCTGCAGCAGCGCGCGGCGATCCTCCATGTTGGAGCCGATGGACAGCACGGCGCGCATTAGCCTGCCATCCTCTTCCGGGAGCGGCGTGCTACGACGGCCACGTCCGCGAAGGTGCGCGGGATGGGTGCCTTCGGCTTGTGGATGGTCACCTCGATGGCGTGGAGAATCTCGAAGCGCCGCATGGCGGTCTCGGCGACTTCTTCAGCCACCGTCTCGATGAGGTCCCGGGAGGGGCCTTCGACGATGTCTGCGGTGACGTCAGCAAGCTCGGCGTAATTCACCGTGCGGGACAGGTCATCCTCGATGCCCGCGGTGTCCAACCAGCAGGTGACATCCACGATGAAGGGCTGTCCTGTCTTCTTCTCTTCCTCGAAGACTCCGTGGTAGCCAAAGCACTCCAGGCCGGTGAGCTCGATGCGATCCGCCATGTTTTATGCCTTTCCCAAAGAAGTGGACACCACTGTTCCGCCGTCCGCGCCGTTGGCGTAGCTGCCGGAGGCATGCGCGCCACCGGTGTAGGATGCGCCCGCGTTCCACGCCGCGGCAACGTCCACGGCATCGCGCGAGACATCCACCTCGTGCACGCGCACGCCCCAGGCGCCCATCTGCGCGGAGATGGCGGTCACGGCCGCGGTGGCCGGGTCCGCGAGCAGCGGGCTGGACTCGGCACCGCGATCCTCCCGGATGGCGGCGAGGAAGCGCTTGCGGGAGGCTCCCACCAACAGCGGGAATTCGCCCTGGAGGAACTCCGGCAAGGCCTTGAGCAAAGCCCAGTTATCTTGTGGGGACTTGGCAAAGCCCAGGCCCGGATCCACGACGATATTGTCGTGGCTGACACCTGCTTGCAGGGCGCTATCGGCCAGCTTCGCCAAGGATTCGTGGACATCGCGCACAACATCCCCGCCGTGGTCGGCCACTCCGGCCGCGCTGCCGAATTGGACGGTGCGCCAGTGCATGAGGCACACCGGCAGGCCGGTCTCGGCCATGGTGCGGTACATGTCTGGGTCGGCGGCACCACCGGAGACATCATTGATCATGTCGACGCCGGCCTCCGCAGCGGCTTTGGCAACCGAGGCCCGCATCGTATCCACGGAGGTCTTAATCCCCTCCTCGTGCAGCGCCTTGATGACGGGCACGACGCGGCTCTCTTCCTCCTCGGCAGCCACGCGCACTGCCCCCGGGCGGGTGGACTCGCCGCCGACATCGATCATGTCCGCGCCGGATTCCACGAGGTGGCGGGCGTGGTTGAGCGCATCGTCGATGTTGATCCAGCGCCCGCCGTCGGAGAAGGAATCCTCCGTGACGTTAACAATGCCCATGACCAGCGTGCGGCCGGGAACAGTGAGATCGCTGACTGCCATTGCTGCTAGCTCCTAATCAGGCTCATGACCTCCGCGCGGGAGGCCGCATTCTTCTTGAAACCACCGCGCACCGCGGAGGTTGTCGTGGTCGCTCCCGGCTTGCGGATGCCGCGCATGGCCATGCACAGGTGCTCGCACTCGATGACGACGATGACGGACTGCGCGTGGAGGACCTCCACCAGTGCATCGGCGATCTGGCTCGTGAGGCGCTCCTGCACCTGCGGGCGCTTGGCGTACATGTCCGCCAGGCGAGCCAGCTTGGACAGTCCAGTGACGTGGCCGTCGGGACCGGGGATGTAGCCGATGTGCGCCGTGCCATAGAAGGGCACGAGGTGATGCTCGCACGTGGAGTAGATGGGAATATCACGCACCAGGACAAGCTCTTGGTGCTCCTCGGCAAAGGTCTTGTGCAGGACCTCAGTCGGATCCTGGTGGAGTCCTGCGAAGACCTCGGCATAGGCGCGGGCCACGCGGGCCGGGGTCTCGCGCAGGCCCTCGCGGTCGGGGTCCTCGCCCACTGCGATGAGAAGCTCGCGGATGGCTGCTTCGGCGCGCTCGTGATCGAAGTCGTGTTGCGCCGGGATGTTATCGCTCATTGGTGTCGCCATCCTTGTATGGGTTGTTGCGGTATTCGTTCTCTCCCCAGCCGGGTGCTCCCCAGGAGTGATCCTCCGGCTTGGCATGGCGGCCGCGGCGTTCCGGTTCGCGCGGTTGCGGCTGGGCTTCCGGCTGCGGTGCAGCGGCATTCGGCACACGCAGAATCTCTTGGGTGTCCTCGTGGCTAGGGCCGGCCTGTTCTGGGGCCACGGTCTCCTCTTGCGCCCCATCGCTGGCGGCCTCGTCTGCGCTGAGCTGGCGGCCGGTGGGCTCGGTGATATCGGACTCGCCGAAGAAGGTATTGCCCTTCTCCGGATCCACAAAGTCGCCTGCGTGCTGGCCAAAGCTGAAGCCGATCTCCTCGACCGGCGCCGCCGATGTCGCGGCGGCGCCATCGGCCTCCCCGCCGTTTTCCTTCGCGCGCTCGAGCTCCGCGTGGCGGCGCGCGCGGGCGGCACGGGAGGCGTCGAGAAGCGTCATGCGCTTCGGCAGCTCCTCACCGCGCTCCTGGGCAAGCTCCACCGGGGTCTTTACCGGCTCGCGGCCGGCCTGGCGCGGGAAGCGGGCGTCCTCGTTCGGGAAGACGTCGAAAGCCTCGCGCGGCTCAATGCCTTCGAAGATGCCCTCGAGGTCCGGGCGGCGCAGGGTTTCCTTCTCCAAGAGCATCTCGGCGAGCTTATCCAGGTAGTCGCGGTGCTCGGACAGGATGTCATAGGCCTGCTGGTGCGCGCGGTCCAGCAGGTAGGCCATCTGCTCATCAATCTTGGCGGCCACGGCATCCGAATAGTCGATGGAGCCACCGCCGCCGGCGGCATAGGCGAAGGGATCGCCCTGTTCCTTGCCGTACTTGACGGTTCCCAAATCCGGGCTGAAGCCATACTCGGTAATCATGGAGCGCGCGATCTTGGTGGCGTGCTCAATATCCGAAGAAGCGCCGGTGGTGGGTGCTCCGAACACGAGCTCTTCCGCGGCGCGCCCGCCCATGGCAAAGACGAGGCGTGAGAACAACTCATCGCGGGTGTACATGCCCTTATCGTCTTCCTGCGCGGTCATGGCATGGCCGCCGGTGCGGCCGCGGGCCAAGATGGTCACCTTGTAGACGCGCTCGATATCCTTCAGCGCCCACGCGGACAGGGTGTGGCCACCCTCGTGGTAGGCGGTGACCTTCTTCTCATGTTCGGAGATGATCTTGCCCTGGCGGCGCGGGCCGCCGACGACGCGATCGGTGGCCTCCTCCAGCGCGTCATAGGTAATGACGTTGCCGCCGATGCGGGCGGTGAGCAGGGCGGCCTCGTTGAGCACGTTGGCTAGGTCCGCGCCGGACATACCGGCGGTGCGCTTGGCCAGCTGCGCCACATCCACTTCCTTAGCCAGCGGCTTGTCCTTGGCGTGCACGCGCAGGATTTGCTCGCGGCCGGCCAGGTCCGGGTTGGTCACCGGGATCTGGCGGTCGAAGCGTCCCGGGCGCAGAAGCGCCGGGTCCAGAATGTCGGGGCGGTTGGTCGCGGCGATGAGGATGACGCCTTCGCGGTCACCGAAACCATCCATCTCCACGAGCAGCTGGTTCAGCGTCTGCTCGCGCTCATCATGGCCACCGCCGGTGCCGGAACCACGCTGGCGACCCACAGCGTCAATCTCATCGACGAAGATGATGCACGGGCTGTTCTGCTTGGCCTGCTTGAACAGGTCACGCACGCGGGAGGCACCCACGCCGACGAACATCTCCACGAAGTCGGAACCAGAAATGGAATAGAAAGGCACGCCGGCCTCGCCCGCGACCGCGCGGGCCAGAAGGGTCTTACCGGTACCCGGCGGGCCATAAAGCAGCACGCCGCGCGGGATCTTTGCGCCCAGCTCATGGTAGCGCTCCGGATCATCCAGGAAGTCCTTGATTTCCTGCAGCTCATCCACAGCTTCATCCGCGCCGGCCACATCCGCGAAGGTGTTGGTGGGCATGTCCTTGGTCAGCTCCTTCGCCTTAGAACCACCAATGCCGAACATGCCGCCCGCGCCCTGCTGCATGCGGGTCATCATCCAGAACAGCAGCGCGAAGAGGATCAGCATCGGCAGCAGGAAGCTGATCATGGAACCAATGAAGGAATCCTGCGTGACCTTGGTCTGGTACTTATCCGCACCAGAATCCTTCACCGCGTTGAAGACCTGCTCGGAGGCGCGGGCCGGGTACTTGGCAATGACCTCCTCGATGCCCTCCTGTTCTTCGACCGTTACTGGTTCCTTGAGCTTGAGGCGCAGCTGCTGCTCGCGGTCATCGATCTGCGCTTCCTCAACGTTCCGATCCGCCAGCTGTTGCATGGCCACCGAGGTGTCAACCTGCTTGAAGCTGCGGGCATCATTGCTAAAGAACGTAAAGGCGTACAGCAGAATGAGAACGAGGCCCGCGATCGAGCCATAGCGAATGATGTTCTTATTTTTCATTAATTACCTTGCGAATTCGAGGCCTCATGGTGAGAGGACAAGAAAAGACTAGTCGTTGCTGTAGACCGCGGGGTCCAGCGTGCCCACGAAAGGAAGATCGCGATAGCGCTCCGCGAAATCCAGGCCATAACCCACGACGAACTCGTTAGGGATGTCAAAGCCCACGTCAAAAAGATCCAGCTCCGCCTTGACTACTTCGGGCTTGCGCAGCAGCGTGACCACTTCCAGGGAACGCGGCTGCCGGCCCTGCAGGTTGCGGATGAGCCAGGACAAGGTCAGGCCGGAGTCGATGATGTCCTCCACGATGAGCACATCGCGGCCCTCGATATCGCGGTCCAGATCTTTTAGAATCCGCACCACTCCCGAGGAGGAAGCCGAGTTACCGTAGGACGAGACCGCCATGAACTCCAGCTGGGAGGGGATGCTGAGCTTGCGGGCGAAGTCCGTCAGGAAGAAGACCGCGCCTTTGAGCACGCAGACCAAGATGAGGTCCTCGTCGGTGTTGCGGTATTTCTCGGCAACGCGGTCCGCCATCTCCTGGATGCGCGCCTGAAGATCGTCTTCGGCGATGAGAACGTTTTTGATGTCCTCTCCGTAGGGGTGGGCGGGGACGGCTGATTCATGGGTGTCGTGCACGTGAGCGCTCCTTTGCTGACCGAGGCAATAGTGACAGTTTGCCACCAACGCGTGCTACTTCCAACCTTGTACCTTTCTTTTCTCCGCGGACGGCGACGGGGCCTTGTCCATGCCATTGCGCGCACAGGGCATCGATGCCGCGCACTGCCTCGCGAGTAACCTCCACTCCTTCCTCGCGCAGCCACGCGGCGATCGCCCGGCGGCGCTTCGGTTCTGGAAGAACGGCCAGCTCGGTGCAGTCGGTGGTGGGGTGGGTGCTGAGGAGGGCGTCGTCAAGCGCGGCGTCGTGGGCTGCCTGGGCTAGGGCCGGGACGGGGTCTCCACCCACGATCTCCTGCAGTCGCGGGAGGATCTCGCGGCGCAGTGCTACGCGGCGGAAGGCCAGGTCCTGGTTCTGGGGGTCCTGCCAGACCTCCAGCCCCAGCTCCGCGCAAGCGGCCTCGGTCTGGGCGCGGCGCACGCTCAGTAGGGGCCGCAGGATGCGTACACCTTCAACCGCGGAGCGCTCGCGCATGCCCGCCACCCTCCCGCGGAGGGCGCTGAGCAGCAGGGTTTCGGCCTGGTCATCGGCGGTATGCGCCACCGCCACCTCAGCCCAAGGCGCGAAGGCCCGGTACCGGGCGGCGCGGGCTTCGGCTTCCACGGAGCCTTGCTTGCCGACGTCCACCCGCAACACCTCCGCCCCCGCCCCCAAGGCGCGCGCCTGCTCAGCAGCCCGGCGCGCCTGCGCGGCCGAGCCTTCCTGCAAACCGTGGTCGACGCACAGCGCTGTCACATCGTGCCCCTCCGCGAGGAGTGCTGCGGTCAGCGCCAAGGAATCGGCGCCGCCGGACAGGCCCACGGCGATGGCGCGGGATTGCTCACCCACCACAGCGCGGGCGGCGACGCGGCAGGCCAAGAAGTTGGGGCTTTTACGTGGCCAAAAAGGTTTCTTAGAAGTCATGAAGTGCGGCGGCGAGGGCGTCTTGGGCCTGACGGGCGGAGGTGACTTCGCCGTCGTTGACCAGGAAGGCGAAGGCGTAGACGCGACCCGACTGACCCTGGGCGGTGCCAGTCAGCGCGGAGGTTCCCGTGAGGGTGCCGGTCTTGGCGCGAACAAATCCGCGCGCAGAAGAATCGTGATAGCGCTCGTAGAGGGTTCCTTCGCCACCGGCAAGAGGGAGGTAGCCCAAGAGCGGGCGAAGCTCGTCGGTGGCTACGGCTTGGTCCGCGATGTGGGCGAGGAGCCCAGCGGGAATGCGGTTATCGCGGGAGAGGCCGGAGCCGTCCTTGAGGGTGACGCCGTTGACGTCGATGCCGGCGCCGCGCAGCTCGTCGAGGATGGCCATCGTGGCGCCGTCGAAGCTTGCTTCCGTGCCCTGGCCGACGGCCAGCTCGCGGGCAATGGCCTCCGCCATGACGTTGTCTGAATCCTTTATTGCTTCCTGGGCGCGCAGGGCCAGTGGCTCGGACTCGCTGGTGCCGAGGACCTCGGAATCCCCGGGGGCTGAGCTTAAGTCGGCTTTGTCGGCGCCCAGGCGGGCGGCCAGCGCGCGGGCTACATCGAGGGCAGGCTCGTGGGAGCGCGGAACGTCGCCGGTCTTTTCCCCAATGCGCCCGCCATAGAGCATGGCAGGCTGGATGGGAGCGACATAGCCGCCATCGATATTGTCATCGTCCCAGCCTGGTGCCTGGTCGGGACCGGCCCAGATGGAGGTGTCGATGGAGACTCGCGTGACGGTATCCATCTTCTGCTGGATCTGTTCCGCCAGCTCATCGAGGCGCTCGTCCGTCAGCCAGACATCGCCGGCGGCCTTGATAACAACTTCGCCCTCGTGCTCACCTGCGACCACCTCGGTGGTGAGGCGCTCTTCCTCATCGAGAGCGAGTGTTGTTGCGGCGAGGGTGAGGACCTTGGTGGCGGAGGCCGGGGTCAGCGGCTTCGCGGGCTCGCGTTCCCACAGCACGTCGTGGGTGGTGGTGTCGATGACCTGGCCGCCGAAGGTAGCGAGGGCCTTGTCCTTGCCCAGCTCATCCAACCGTGCTTTAAGCGCGGCGGCGTCAATGTCGCCGGGCTCGACGGGCTGGACCAGTGCTGCGGGTTCCTCCTGCTTATAGGGCTGACCGTGGTCCAGGTGATCGTAGGTGCGTTGGACTTCTACGCCCACTGCGGCCGTCGCCGCCACGACGCCGGCCGTGACGAGGGCCGCAGTACTCCACCAGACATGCTTCGCTTTCATCGCCCTTTAGACTAGCGCGGTAGACTAAGCGGAGCACATGCCAACCTATTAGTTATGGAGGATTCAGCCGTGAGCGTTGAAGTAACCATCGAGATCCCAAAGGGCTCCCGCAACAAGTACGAGATCGACCACGAGACCGGCAAGGTCCACCTCGACCGCTACCTGTTCACCCCGATGGCCTACCCGGCTGACTACGGCTTCATCGACCACACCCTGGGTGAGGACGGCGACCCGCTCGACGCACTGGTCATTCTCCCGGAACCGGTTTTCCCGGGCGTTGTCGTGGAAGCTCGCATCCTCGGCGTGTTCAAGATGACCGACGAGGCCGGCGGCGATGACAAGCTGCTCGCCGTTATCGATGACCCGCGCTGGGAGCGCTACCAGGACATCAACGATGTGGAGCAGCACATCAAGGATGAGATCGAGCACTTCTTCACCCGCTACAAGGACCTGGAGCCGAACAAGGAAGTTACCGGCTCCGGCTGGGGCGACAAGGCTGAGGCAGAGAAGATCCTCGAGGAAGCCAAGGCTCGCTTCAAGTAAGCCGCTGCTTCCGCGTGCCAGCTAGAGCACTGTCAGGTACGTTTTGGTAAATAAGGGCTGAAAACCTACCAGTTTTTCGCCACTATTTGCGAAAACGTACCTTTTTCGTTCCGGGGGGAACATTGATTGAGATTTATCGGGGACGCGATGTCTCCCGCGGGGCTCGGCGCAAGGGAGCCATCAAGATTGCGAATGGCTTTTACCTCTCAAAGGAGCCAACACCGCTTCAGCTAGCACAAATCATGTCGCGTGAATGGCCTGACTTAGCGCTTGACGGCTATTCCGCCGCTCGCCGGTACTTAGAACAGCCCCTTCAATTCCCGCTCGAGTTTATTCGCGACTCCACTCTCCCATCGAGCACGTACTTTCGCAGTCGGCGGGCGCGCCCCAAGGCACTGGGCAGCATGAACGGAGTCAATGTATGTAGTCCCCTGCAATGCATTGAGACGATGGCGCAGGAGGATGCCGTAGCCTTCATCGAAGCCTTCTTCGCCGGGCCGCACGGACGCTCGCGCATTGAGACCGAACAGCTAGACTTTCGCCGCCTGCCCAAGCACACGCGTGAAATCCTAGAGAAAGCCATCGTTGGGGCGGATAGCAAGCCGGAGCGCGACCTCACCCGAGGCCTCGAGCCGCACGTCAAGGTCCGCAACAACGTGCGGATTGGCCCCTACCGCTGGGACTTGGTGCTAGAGGAGTACAAGGTGGCCATCGAGGTGGATGGCTATGCCTACCACAAAGGCGAGAACCGGCAGCGTTTCGAAATCGACCGCCAGAAGCTTAACGACGCCATTCAACGCGGCTACCGGCCCCTCCACTTCACCGCCGCCACGATTGAGCACCACCTCGACGTCGCTGTGTACCAGGTTCTCGCGGTCATACAAGGGCGGGGTGAGTTCGTGCCTCCGCCGTGGAAGTGGCACCACTACTGGCGGTGGGAAGGCGAGCGTTGGGCAGGCTAGCGTTGCAGCTGTTCAGCCGCAACGTGCCGACAACGAACTGGGCTGACTAACGCTGCGGCTTACTAACACTGCAGCTAACTAACTACAGTGGGACGCGAGCCAGCCGTCGAGCTCGGATTCCGGGGCATCGGGAGCGATGGGGTCCTCGGCGAATTCCTCGCCCGTGCGCGCCTTGTCCTTGGCCGTGGTGAGCATGAGCGAGCGGCCGTCCGGATAATCCAGGACCACGTTGGCAGAGGCGTAGCCGGCAGTCGGCTCACCGAAGGTCCGCACGTTGTCCAGCCCGCGGAAGGCTAAGAGGGTGGCTTCGGCGGAGGAGGCGGTCTCACCGTCGGTCAGCACGGCGACGGGAACGTCGAGCTTGCCGCCCGCTGTGGTGGTTGCAGTACCTCCGCCGGTCACGGAGTTTCCATCGATGACCACGTCAGTTGTGCCCATACGGCTGACGAAGGAGAGCGCGGTGCCATCCGGTAGCAGGGGGCTTAAGCCCGCATACATCGGCCCCATGTCGCCGCCGTCATTGCCCCGCAGATCCACCACGGCAGCGCAGGCCTCCGGGTGGGCGGTCAGACCCTGCGCAAGCGTGTCGGCATAGGCCTGGCCGTCATCGTGGCGGCCGATGGAGGGCACGGTCGCGCGCAGGACGCCGTCCTCGAAGTCGACCGAAGGCTCGGTGCTTTCGGCGGCCTTTTCCTTTTCGGTGCTAAAGACCTTGGAGTGCTTGCCGCCGGCGGCGTTGATGGCGGCATCGAGGAGCTCGGTGTTCGTGGGGTCCTCCTTGAAGGCCTCGCGTGCGCGCTGGAATTCCTCACTTTCGCCATAGATTCCGGAGAGCGCTGCGGTATCCACCATCGCGGTGTTGATGCGCTTCTCGCTGGCATTAAAAAGAAACACGGGTTTTCCGAAGAATGCCCCACCGTAAGAGGGGCCGAAGAAATACACGGCCGCAGCCACGGCGATGAGGGCAACGAGAAAAAGTCCGCCGAAGATTTTCAGTACAGTTTTCATTCTTTTCTCCCTCCGGTTCGCAGCACGTAGCCGCGCAGGGGCTCAACAAGGATAATGGCAAGCAGCGTGACCAGCCAGCCCACGGCTAGGAATCCGAAGGCCATGAGCAGACGGCCAAGAACGTCGACATTGCTTTGTTCGACGCTGGAGAAGAACATCAGCGAGGCGATCCCGCCGCCGAAAAGGAAGCCGAAGAAGCTCAATCCCACCACAGGCCCCATGATGGTCAGGACACCGGAGCGGAACTGGAAGCCGCGCGGCACGCCCATGAGATCCAGGGAGCGGATGAGTTCCTTGTCTTCGAAGATGCCGGAGACCTGCCCCAGAATGATGGACATGGTGGTCAGCGTGAAGCCGAAGATGAGGGTTAATAAGACACCGGTGGAGATGTCTTTGAATACCACGTTCATTCCGGGATCTTCCTTGAGCACGAGAGCCAAGGCGTCGGAGCCCAAGGGGGCGGCAACGAGAAAGCCCGCCAAATAGCCGAAGAACGCGATGGCCGCACTCCGCTTCCATGCCGGGCGCGCATTGCCCGCCACTCGCTGGCAGGCCACGAAGTGCGCGGTGCCAGGAAAGAGAGACATGATGTGTGCGCCGAGCTGCAAGATAAAAGGGGAAATGAGGTTGATGCTCATCACCATGCCAAACATGACCACGATGACCATGGCGGTCGGCGGGCCCGCCTTTCCGGAGAGCAACACACCACCGATACCCGCGATGATGAGGAAGACGATGACGCGCCACCAGCGATAGGCCGCGGGCATCTGGCGCTTGGCCACCCCCAGGGGGCTCACGCGCACGCGCTGCATACCGACGAGTGCCGCACCGATAGCCAACACAAAGAGCACACCGGCCACGGCCAGATAACCCCACCACGGGAGAAGAATCTCGGATACAGCAATAGAACGCATCTGGAAGTCCACCTGCGTAAAGACCGGCGCGATGAGCAGGCTGATCAGCCCACCGAGCACGATGCCGATGATGGCTTGCAGGCCCGTCTCCACGATGGCCATGCGCTCCACCTGGCGGGAGCTCAACCCCAGAAGACGCAGGGTGGCCAGGCGCTGCTCCCGGCCGGAGGCGCCGAGGACGGCGGCTTGGGCTGTGAGGTTAAACAGCGCCGGAAGAATGAAGGCGCAGGCCAGCAGGGCCAGGGCAAACCAAGGATAAAGAAAGGCCTCCATCTCGTTGCCGAAGGCCTCCTTGAGCGCGGGCGCGGCTTCCTCGACATGCTGGGCTCGTTGCCAAAACATCCACGTACCGCCCGCGACGAGGAAGGCAATGGCGGAACCAATGGTCAGGCTCACAATAGCCAACAAAGAAACGATTCCCGTTCCGGAGCGCGCGCGAATGGATTCGCGTTGCAGGTCAAAGACTAAAGTCGCGGTGTTCATCGGATCACCTCGAGGCGGCGGTCATCGTGGATGATGCCATCGCGAATCTCCACGCGGCGCTGCATCCAGTCGGCCACCTTCGGGTCGTGCGTGACCATGATCAGGCTCGCCCCGGACTGGCGCACGATGGTGGTCAGCATCTGCATGACCTCGTGACCCGTGGATTGGTCCAGCGCACCGGTGGGCTCGTCGGCGAAGACCACGCCCGGATTGGCCACCAGCGCACGCGCGATAGTCACGCGCTGCGCCTGGCCACCGGACACCTGCGCCGGGCGGCGATCCGCCAGGCCGCCCAGGCCCAGCTGGTCCAGCAGCTCCATCGCGCGCTTGCGGGCAGCACTCCGACCCATACCGTTAAGCATGGCTGGCAGCGCCACGTTATCCACGTTGCTCAGCTCCGGCAGCAATTGACCATCCTGGAAGACGAAGCCGAAGTTGCGCAGGCGGAGGCGGGAGCGGGGGCCGTCGCCAAGCGCGGAGAGCTCCTCATCTCCGTAGCGCACGCTGCCGTGCGTGGGGGTCAGCACGCCGGACATGCAATGCAGCAGCGTGGACTTGCCGGAACCAGACGGCCCCATGACGGCCACGAGCTCGCCCGGTTCAATGTCGAGGGAGATTCCGGCGAGCACCGGGCCGCCGCCAAAATCCTTGGTGATGTCTGTCAGGGAAAGTGTCTGTGCCATGTCTCTCATTCCACCGTGAAGGGCCCGCAGAAAGAACAGCCCTAGCGTTGCTCTTTACGGTAGTGCCAGCACTACCCCTGTAGTCGGTGGCGCCCGTTATGCTGAAAGCCGTGTTCCGAAGAAAGCCCCAGCCCGCCAACCATGAGCAACAGCAAGCACAGAAGATTGCGCAGCTCACGGCCTCGCGCCGCGCCATCGCGGATGCCTATGAGGTGGAGCGCGCACGCATCGAGCGCGACCTGCACGACGGCGCGCAGCAATACCTCGTGGCCGCGAGCATGAAGTTGGGAGAGGCACTTCTCGACGCCCCCGCAGACCTCGCCGAGCTGCTCACCGCCGCCAAGCAGGACGTGGACCGCGGCCTGCACTCCCTGCGTGCCACGGTGCACGGCATCCACCCGCAGGTCCTGCAGGATCATGGTTTGGTGGCCGCGCTTGCCGACGTCTCCTCTTCCCACGGCCCCCACGTCAGCGTCTTCGCCCCGCATCCTTTGCCAAAGCTCTCCGCTTCCGTGCTGGCCTGCGGCTACTTCTTCGGCACGGAAGCTCTGACGAATGCGGCCAAGCACGCGCCCGGCGCGCCGGTCTCCGTTTTAGTGACCGCAGATGCCTCTTTAAAAATCACCGTGGTGGATGAGGGGCCGGGCGGCGCGCAGGTTGTACAAGGCCACGGCTTGGCAGGGATGGCCGAGCGCCTCGCCGCTTTCGGTGGGGAGATGACTTTATCGTCTCCCCCGGGCGGTCCCACGAGGCTGGCGTGCTCGATTCCTCTTCTTCTCGATCGCGGACAGTCAGGAGTGTAAGAAATGAGTTTGAGAATCGTGGTGGCGGATGATTCCGCCATTCTGCGTGAGGGTCTCGCCGGCCTTCTGGAGCGCCGCGGGCATTCGATTGTGGGCCAGGCGGATTCTGCGCCGGCGCTCGAGGCGGTGGTGGACAAGCTGCGCGATGAGCTGCCGGATATCGTCATCACGGACGTGCGCATGCCACCGGCCATGGGCGATGACGGTTTGAAAGCCGCCGTGAACTTGAGAAATGCCTACCCGGGCTTACCCGTCATGGTGCTCTCCCAGTATGTAGCCCCCGCATACGCGGTGGAGCTCTTCGACTCCCCTGATGCTGGCACCGGCTACCTTTTGAAAGACCGCGTCTCCGAGGTGCGGGACTTCCTCTCCAGCCTGGACGTGGTGGCCCAGGGCGGTACCGTCATCGATCCCACCGTGGCGCAGGCTTTAATGAGCTCAGGGCGCAGCGGACTGGGCGAACTCACCCCGCGCGAGCGCGAGGTGCTCGAATTGATGTCGCGCGGAAAGTCCAACAAGGACATCGCCGCCGAGCTCGTCCTGTCTTCCGCCGCGGTGGCCAAGCACGTCTCCAATATCTTCACCAAGCTGCGTTTAGATCCCAGTGAAGACAACCGCCGCGTCAAAGCGATTTTGGAGTACCTCTCCGCGCACCGCTAAACCGGCCGCTGCCGTTTTGACCTCGTACTCCACACGGCTAGCAGCTGTATGTTTTCACTCCTCGAGCACGTTATCTTGACTACGTTCACGGTAAATAAGGCCCAAATTTTCGCGATTTTTCGGCCTTATTTACCGTGAACGACATCAAGCACCCCTCGCACACTCACACAAAGAACCGGTGCCACATCCACGGCGGGTCCAGATACCGTTTCGTCCCTTGTGCCACCCCGCGCACCTGCTCCACCACCTTGTCTAGATGATGCTCAATCGTGGTCGCGGTGAAGTGGAGGGGCGTATAGCCGCGATGCACCACATCATTCAACTTTTGGCGGTCAAGCTCGAACTGCCGGCGGTTTTCCCCGCGGTGATAAGCGTAGCCGTCGACCTCGATGGCAATCTTGTGCTCTTCTAAAAGGAGATCCCACCGATAGGGACCGATTTTCGCGTTGTTGAGCACTTTAAAGAAGGGCTCCAATGCACGAGTAAGAGCTCGCTCGGGCACACTATCCGCACCGATGACTGCTTTCTCTAACACTCGCCGAGTGTGTTGCGGGAACCGCCGAAAGTCCATGGAGAGCAACTTCAGCCGCTTTTCCGCGTCCCTACCAGACAAGAACGTTTCCAGGAGCTTCACCGCGTGCTTTTCTTCTATGGCCTCCACCGCCTGCAGTGGATTGCAGACGTTTATCCCGTCATAGGGAAATACCCCCTTTGGGCGGGCGCGGCGACCGACATAAAAGCGCGTATCCTCTAAGCCTTTTTCGCGAATGAGCTGCAGTGGAAAGCCAGGTTTCCGCTCAAGAAGCACCATCGCTGCGGAATATCCGTCCAACGCACTGTCTGGCCAATGCCGGCTGAGCACCTGCGCTAGCTCGTATGCCGTTGGTTCACGCGGCAGGTACAGCCCCCGCGTAATTTTGATCGCCTCACCTTTGGCCGCTGCCGCTGCGCCTGCGCGGCCGACAATCTCCTCCATTTAGCCCCCTCCGATTGATTACCCCACCCCGTACTCCTCACAGTAAAGTGCCCCAACCAGTCCCGCAAGAAAACCCCGTAAGCTGGTGCGCATGCAGAACGTACAACCCACTGAAGTACCTGAAAACGCCCAGCTCATCGACGTCCGCGAGGGCCACGAGTGGAACACTGAGCATGCCCAAGGCGCCACGCACATTCCGATGGGACACCTCGTAGAGCGCCTCGACGAGATTGACCCGGACCGCGATATCTACGTCATCTGCCATGCAGGCGGGCGCAGCATGCAGGTCTGCCAGTACCTCGAGCACGCGAAAGGCTGGGACGTCATCAACGTCGACGGCGGCACGGACGCATGGAAGGCCCAAGGCCGCCCCATGGTTTACCCAAACTAGTGGGCCATAACCCATGATTTAAGTTTGCTACGGTAGGCGCGTAGTATCGTCGGCATGCCTACCTTTAACTCCGTATCGATTCCCACCTCGCTCCTAGAGTCCCCCTCCTTCCAGCTGGAGCGCCTCCGCCGCCGCACCCGCGAAGGCGTCGAGGCCGCACTACAAACGCAGAAGACCACCCTGCGCGAGTACTGGGTTCTCACCTGCCTGGTTGCGGAAGCCGCGTCCTCCCAGTCCGCACTATCGGAAACCTTGGCCATTGACGCTTCCGACATGGTGCGCCTGCTGGATTCACTGGAGTCTCGCAATTGGGTTAAGCGTGAGCGTGACTCCAAGGACCGCCGCCGCCAAATCATTGCCTCCACCAAGAAAGGCGTGAAGGCGCACAAAGAGCTCACCGTTTTGGTAGCGAAGGCCGAGGACGAAGCCCTCGACGCGTCCACCAACAAGCAGCTCAAGCACCTGCGCAAACTGGCCACCGCCATCATCGCGGCGGACACACCTGCCGATACAGAAAGCAGTGATGCTTAAATGACGGAACCCGATAATCTTCCCAGTACAGGGGGCCGCCATGCCCTACACACAGACGAGCCCGAGATCCCGGTAATGCCCGAGGTCCCCGAGCACTACCTCCTTGGTGATGAGGCCGCACCGGCGCGCACCCTCTGGGATATCGTTCAAACCACCGCCGAGCACTACCCCGAGGCCGCGGCCCTCGACGACGGTGAAATCCTCACCTACGCCGAGCTGCTTGCCGACGTCTCCGCATGGGCCACCGAACTCTACGCCAGCGGTGTGCGTCGCGGCGACCGCATCGGCATCCGCATGACCTCGGGCAAGCGCGAGCTCTACCTGGCTATCCTGGCCACGCTCGCCGCCGGCGCGGCCTACGTGCCCGTCGATGCCGACGACCCCGATGAGCGCGCCGAGATGGTCTTCGGCGAAGCCGATATCGATGGTGTGTTCACCGACGAAGGTTTCCGCATGTTGCGGGAGGGCGGGGCGCGGATGGCGCGCCCCGCGTTCGACGAAAAGGATGGCGGTGGAGATGGCGTCCCCTTCGAGGAACCGCGACCCGAAGACACCGCGTGGATCATCTTCACTTCCGGCTCAACGGGTAAGCCCAAGGGCGTGGCCGTAAGCCACCGCTCCGCGGCCGCCTTCGTTGATGCCGAGGCTGCCCTCTTTTTGGTGGATAGCCCGCACGGTCCGCTCGGTCCGGAGGACCGCGTCCTGGCTGGCCTCTCCGTAGCCTTCGATGCCTCCTGCGAGGAAATGTGGCTGGCCTGGGGCCACGGCGCCTGCTTGGTCCCGGCCCCGCGCTCCCTGGTGCGCTCCGGCATGGACTTAGGTCCCTGGCTGATTCGCCGTGACATCACGGTGGTCTCCACTGTGCCGACCTTGGCCGGCCTCTGGCCCGCCGAGGCCCTGGACAACATCCGCCTCCTCATCGTCGGCGGCGAAGCCTGCTCCCAGGAGCTCACGGACCGCCTGGCCACCGAGGACCGCGAGATGTGGAATACCTACGGCCCCACCGAAGCCACGGTCGTGGCCTGCGCGCAGCGCATGCTGCCGGGCAAGCCCGTGTCGATTGGGCTGCCGCTGAAGGGCTGGGACCTGGTGGTCGTCGACAAGCACGGCGTCCCCGTAAACATCGGTGAGGTAGGCGAACTCGTCATCGGTGGTGTGGGCCTGGCTGCTTACCTGGACCCAGTGAAGGATGCGGAGAAGTACGCGCCGCTGGAGTCCCTGGGCTGGGAGCGCGCCTACCGCACCGGTGACCACGTGCGCCTGGAAGAGGACGGCCTGTATTTTGTGGGCCGCGTCGATGACCAGGTCAAGATTGGTGGCCGCCGCATCGAGCTCGGTGAGGTGGAAGCTAACGTCGCCGCGTTGCCGAACGTGTACAACTCCGCCGTGGCTGTGCAGAAGACACCGGGCGGCGAGTCCGTGCTCGTCGGCTATGTCTCCCTGGATGACCCGGATGCCGGCTTCGACCACGAGGCCGCGCACGCCCGCCTGGCGGAGTCCATGCCGGCAGCGCTCGTCCCGCGCATCTGCGTCATGGAGGAGCTACCAATTCGCACCTCCGGCAAGGTGGATAAGAAGGCACTGCCGTGGCCGCTGCCGGGAGTGGGCGTCGAGGCAGACGGCCTCAACCCCACCGAGCAGTGGCTGGCGGAGCTGTGGGTGGACACCCTGGGTGTTTCCGTCGAGGGCGTCAACGCTGACTTCTTCTCCCTCGGCGGCACCTCGCTGGCCGCGGCGACTTTGGTCGGCCGCATCCGCGAGCGCTTCCCCACCGTGGCCGTGCGCGATCTCTACGACCACCCGCGCCTGGGTTCCCTGGCGGAGCAGCTTGCCGGTGCCGAGTCCGTCGAGGACGCCGGGCCCGCGCGCGAGGTAAAACCCGTCGGCGCCGGCACGCGCATCGCGCAAACACTCATTCAGCTGCCCATCATGACGCTGGCCGCCACGACGTGGCTGGCCTGGCTGCTCTTGGGCTCCAACCTAGCGAACCTGCTGGGTGTGGAGTGGGCCATGACCACGCCATGGTGGCTGGTCATCCTCCTTATCGTCATCTTTGTCACCCCCATCGGCCGCATCCCCATCGGTGGTTTCGGCGCGCGGCTGATCACCGCCGGCATTAAGCCCGGCGAATACCCGCGCGGCGGCTCCACGCACCTGCGCATTTGGGCAGCGGAGCGCTGGGCCGATGCTTCTGGCTCGCGCTCGATCGCGGGCGCGACGTGGGTCAACAACTATGCCCGCGCGCTGGGAGTGAAGATGGGCCGCGGAGTGGACCTACACTCGCTGCCGCCTGTAACGGGCCTGCTGACCCTGGGCAAGCACGCCGCGATTGAGCCCGAGGTCGATCTCTCCGGCTACTGGCTCGACGGCGATATCCTGCACGTTGGCGCCATTGAGGTCAAGGAAGGTGCTCGCGTGGGCGCGCGCTCGACGCTGCTTCCAGGCACCGTCGTGGGCAAGGATGCCCACGTCGAGGCCGGCTCCACCGTCACTGGGCGCAAGAAGATCAAGGACGGCCAGCGCTGGTCCGGCTCGCCCGCCAAGAAGGTGGGCCGCTCCAAGCATCGCTTCCCGTCGCATGCCCCGAAGCGCCGCCCGTGGTGGGTAGCCATCTACGGCGCTACTTCTATCCTGCTGGCCCTCCAGCCCATCGTGGCGCTGGCCGTGGGTGCTGCCGTGGTCGTTGCCCTCATCGCGGTGACCGAGGGCTCTGCCTTCGTCGGCTCCATCTTCTTCGCCCCGCTGGGCGCGCTTGCGGCATTCGCCACCTTCATGCTGCAAACCTGGCTAGGCGTGCGCATCCTCTCACTGGGCATCAAGCCCGGTGTGGCACCGGTGCGCTCCGCCAAGGGCTGGCGCCTGTGGGCCATCGAACGCCTCATGGACGAGGCCCGCACGCAGCTCTTTCCCATCTATGCCTCGCAGCTCACCCCAGCGTGGCTGCGTTCCTTGGGCGCGACGATTGGCAAGGACGTGGAGATTTCCACGGCCGTCATGGTTCCCAAGCTCACCGAGGTCAAGGACGGTGCGTTCCTGGCGGATGACACCATGATCGGCGGCTATGAGCTCGGTGGCGGGTGGATGCTCACGGGTGAGACCAAGGTGGGCAAGCGTTCCTTCGTGGGCAACTCCGGCATCACCGGACCCGGACGCAAACTATCGAAGAACTCGCTGGTTGCCGTGCTCTCCTCGACGCCGAAGAAGACCAAGTCCGGTGCCAACTGGTGGGGTTCCCCGCCGGAGCGCATGCGCCGCGTGGAGGCCCACGTGGACGGTGTGGAGGGCGAATCCCTCACCTATAACCCGGGCTTTGGGGTCAAGGCCGCGCGTGGTGCGATTGAAACCATGCGCCTGCTGGCTCCGATGACCTCGGCCATGTTGCTGGCGGGCACGTTGGCATCGCTCTACGCTCTTGCCGACGCCCTCGGCATCGCCACCGCCTGGGCCCTCGGCGGCCTCATCCTCATGGTGGCGGGCGCCATCGCGATGGCGATCACCGTGGCGGTCAAGTGGATCTGCGTGGACACGCAGACCGCTGGCGATCACCCTCTGTGGTCCGCCTTCGTGTGGCTCAACGAGCTACAGGACACCTTCGTGGAGGCGGTGGCCGCCCCGTGGTTCTTTACTCACACCTATGGCATGGGCGAGATCAACCAGGGCCTGCGCGCGCTGGGCGTGACGATTGGCCGCGGCGCCTGGATCGATTCCTACTGGTTCCCAGAGACGGACCTGTGCTTTGTGGGCGAAGGCGCTTCCGTCGGCCCGGGCACCGTGGTGCAAACACACCTCTTCCAGGACCGCGTGATGAGCCTGGACACCGTGACCATCAAGGCTGGTGCCACCTTGGGCTCGCATTCGGTGGCGCTGCCAGCCTCGGTCATCGGCAGCGTGGCAACGGTTGGCCCCGGCTCCTTGGTGATGCGTGGCGACCAAGTCCCGGGCAACTCCGAGTGGCAGGGAAACCCTATCGAGCCCTGGAAGAAATAGATAAAAAAATAAAGGAGGCGGCAGGTTTACCTGCCGCCTCCTTTTTATGCCTGACTCGCTAATGAGCGGTCGGGGTGCCGTGATTAGTCACCGATCTGGTCGCGACCGCGCTTGACAATCTTGTCATCCACCTGGTCAACGAGCTCGTGGTCCTTGTTGGTGTACTCAAACTTGGAGAGCACGTAGCGCATCGCGTTGATGCGGGCACGCTTCTTGTCGTTGGATTTAATGGTGATCCACGGAGACTCTTCCGTATCGGTGTAGCGGAACTGCTCCTCCTTGGCGCGGGTGTAATCATCCCACTTATCCAAGGACGCTAGGTCCATGGGCGAAAGCTTCCACTGACGGACGGGGTCAATCTGGCGAATAGCGAAGCGAGTGCGCTGTTCCTTGCGAGTCACGGAGAACCATAGCTTAGTCAGGGAGATACCCGAGCCTAGGAGCATGTTCTCCAGCATCGGTACCTCGCGCAGGAACTCTGCGTGCTGGGACTCTGTGCAGAAGCCCATGACGCGCTCCACACCGGAGCGGTTGTACCAGGAGCGGTCGAAGAAAACGATTTCACCACCGGACGGGAAGTGCTGAATATAGCGCTGGAAGTACCACGACGTGGACTCGCGCGGGGAAGGCTTCTCCAGCGCCACGGTGCGCGCACCACGCGGGTTGAGGTGCTCGTTGAAACGCTTAATGGTGCCGCCCTTACCCGCGGCATCGCGGCCCTCGAAGAGGATAATGTGGCGCTGGCCGGTTTCCTTCGTCCAGTTCTGCCATTTCAGCAGCTCAATCTGCAGGGCGCGCTTGATGGATTCGTACTCATCGCGCGTCATGCGCTCCTCGTACGGGTAGTTCTCGCGCCAAGTCTCGACAGGCGAGCCATCCGGCATGATCAGCGAGGGATCATCTTCATCAGAGTCATCGACGACGTAGCCGTCGGTCTGCGCAAGGTCGATCTCGGGGAGTTCGTCGTCTTTAATGTCAGCCATACCTTTAATTCTATCTAGGAAGCAGACATCTGGCGCGATAAAAGAAGTTGTAGCCGCGTGATTTACCCCCGTATGCCCGATGGGCGGCAGCATCCGCCCAGAATGTACGTTTCTAACAATTAGTGCCCCCAAAAGTCGGGCGAGATCTGGGGGCTTAAATGATCGTTCCGTACCCGCCGCGCGTACACGTTGGTACGTTTTCGCACGCAAGCTCATGAAACCGCCTGGTTTCGGGGGCTTATTTGCGAAAACGTACCACGCCACCGCGCTGGCCGAACTCAGTCCGGCGGCCCAGTCCTAGGCATCCGTCCGACGGCGAATTTCGGAAATGGGAAACCCCGCTGCCCAAATGGGTCAGCGGGGTTAGCGCTTAGTACTGCGTGAGCAGCGTGCTTTTTAGAGCAGGCCGATCAGCTTGGAAGCGCCGGAAGCCATGTCGCCCAGGTTGTAGAAAATGTTGAGCAGGAGGCCGATGATGCCGGAGGAAGAAAGGGTACCCATTTGAAATCTCCTTGGGATTGAAAGTGTGTGTTTAGTGCTGCCCTAAAGGGAAGCTAGTTTACTTCTTGGAGGACAGAGCCTCGAGAGCGGAGGTGTTCGGCTTAACAACGAAGGAGTCACCCTGCTGAGCAGCGCCGGAGATAGCGTCGAAGACGCCAGCGAAGCCGGTGAAGAGCTTCTTGATGCCGTCAGCGAAGGTAGCGAAGTTACCGAGCTGGTCACCGATGAAAGAAAGATCCATTGTGGTCTCCTCTTGTGAAGTCCGGGTAAAGAGATTGCCCGGAGGGGGTTTGCGGTTTTGCAGACACCCTCAGCGGGCGTCACAAGGAACTATTTTGGCACACCACTGACACATTGCAAGTGAATTCGTGGGTGATTTTTCGCGCAAAGCGCTCCGAAAATCAGAATCACTTTTCAGGTTATTAATTCATCTTCTATTAACCTAGCCTGCAACAACGCGCCTATCTGCAGAAATAGGGAGCGCTCGAAATGAAAGCTTAAGAAATCTTCCTCAGAACGTAACGTTAGCTCCCTGAACCACGATTCATAGGCTTGCTTTACAGAGTAAACTCGCGAAATATTTTTCGCAGAAGCGCCCCGAATTACCCCTATTCGGGGTGCTATAAGGACACAAAAGTGTCTCAAGAGGAAGAAAGCTCCCCACGGTCAACCGTGGGGAGCTCGTAATTTGCTAAGGCCTGAAGCCGCAATGCACTTCAGGCCGGGAAGCTAAGGACTAGAAGCCCATACCGCCCATTGCGTCAGCGTCCGGCATGCCAGCGCCTGCACCGGCCGGCTCCGGCTTATCAGCCACAACCGCCTCGGTGGTCAGGAACAGGGCTGCGATGGACGCAGCGTTCTGCAGCGCGGAGCGGGTGACCTTCACCGGGTCGTTGATGCCCGCAGCCATCAGGTCCACGTACTCGCCAGAAGCGGCGTTGAGTCCCTGGCCAGCCGGCAGGGAGGCAACCTTGTCAGCGACAACACCCGGCTCCAGACCAGCGTTCTGAGCAATCTGCTTCAGCGGAGCAGAGAGTGCCTCGCGCACGATCTTGACGCCAGTAGCCTCGTCACCGGTGAGGTCCGAGAGGGAATCCAGAACCTCGGCTGCCTGCAGCAGAGCCACGCCACCACCGGCGACGATGCCCTCCTCTACGGCAGCCTTAGCGTTGCGCACGGCATCCTCGATGCGGTGCTTGCGCTCCTTGAGCTCAACCTCGGTAGCGGCACCAACCTTGAGGACTGCCACGCCGCCGGCCAGCTTGGCCAGGCGCTCCTGCAGCTTCTCGCGGTCGTAGTCAGAGTCGGAGTTCTCGATCTCGGCACGGATCTGCTTGATACGGCCGTCGATCTGCTCCTGGGAGCCAGCGCCCTGAACGATGGTGGTCTCATCCTTGGTCACGACAACCTTGCGGGCCTGGCCGAGGTACTCGATCTCAGCGGTCTCCAGGGAGAGGCCAACCTCTTCGGAGATGACCTGGCCGCCGGTGAGGATAGCCATGTCCTGCAGGGTGGCCTTGCGGCGGTCGCCGAAGCCCGGAGCCTTCACAGCAACGGACTTGAAGGTGCCGCGGATCTTGTTGACCACGAGGGTGGACAGGGCCTCGCCCTCGACATCCTCAGCGATAATCAGCAGCGGCTTGCCGGTCTGCATGACCTTCTCCAGCAGCGGGACGAGGTCCTTGATGTTGGAAATCTTGGAGGAAACCAGCAGGATGTACGGATCCTCGAGGACTGCCTCCTGGCGCTCCATATCGGTAGCGAAGTAGCCAGAGATGTAGCCCTTGTCGAAGCGCATACCTTCGGTGACTTCCAAGTCAACGCCGAAGGTGTTGGACTCCTCAACCGTGATAACGGAATCCTTGTTCACGGAGCCGTTGCCCACGGTGTACATAGCCTCGGCGATCTTCTCGCCGATTGCCGGGTCAGCGGCAGAGATACCTGCGGTAGTGGCGATCTCTTCCTGGGTCTCTACTTCCTTTGCGGAGGAAAGCAGGGAGTCAACAACCTTCTTGGTAGCGGCCTCGATGCCGCGCTTGATGCCCATTGGGTTGGAACCAGCAGCTACGTTGCGCAGGCCCTCACGCACGAGAGCTTGTGCCAGAACGGTAGCGGTGGTGGTGCCGTCACCGGCGACGTCATCGGTCTTCTTGGCTACTTCCTTGACCAGCTCAGCGCCGATCTTCTCGTACGGGTCCTCGAGCTCGATCTCGCGCGCGATGGAGACACCGTCGTTAGTAATGGTCGGAGCGCCCCAGGACTTCTCCAGGACGACGTTGCGACCCTTGGGGCCGAGGGTGACCTTGACGGCGTCAGCAAGCGTGTTGAGACCACGCTCGAGGCCGCGACGTGCCTCTTCATCGAAGGCAATAATCTTTGCCATGTGTTTGTGCTCCTTAAGCTTTGTTGAGGACGACACTCACGTCTGATCTATGACGGACGCCCGCGACGGCACGGCTGGCGAGTGTTCTCCAGCCCCAACCACATAGATGATTCTGTTTATTTCTGGCACTTGCCATGTGGAAGTGCTAGCGACCATTCTGGCACTCAGCCCCCGCGACTGCAAGGTTCAACACGAACGGGCGGTGCATAAGCACCGCCCACTAGATCGCATCGCCCGTTAAACCGAACCACTCATCAACACGAAACCTTTATCGCGTTTAAGACGCAGCCTTCTTCGCCGTCCACTTGTAGGCCGCCGCGATACCGCCGACAAAGAGAATGACGCCAACGAACTTGGCTGCCGTCCCGCCCTCGAAGATCTCCAGCGGGGACTCGCCGGCCGAGGCCGCGATGATACCCGCGTTGACCACGCCAAAGAGGGACTCACCCACGATGAGGCCAGTAGCCAGCAGCGTGCCCATGCGCTTGACAAAATCCGGCTTGGACTGGCGGGCTGCCCAACGGTTGTAGAAGTAACCCAGGAAAGCACCGATCGGCACCACAACGGTGATGGCTGCCGGCAGGTACATGCCCATGCCCACCGCCAGCGGGGACAGGGAGTACTTGTCGGTGAAGTGGCGCAGGCACTCATCCACGATGATGATGACGGCACCAATCGCCGCGCCCAGACCAATCAGGTCCCACGGCAGCGAGTTATCAAAAATGCCAGATGCCACCGAGGACATCAGTGCGGCCTGCGGGGCAGCCAGCGCATCCTCACCGGCACCCTCCATGCCCTGGAAACCAAAGCCGGTGAGCATGACCTGCAGAATCGGCGGAATCACCAAGGAGCCGAAGAGAACACCAATGATGAGCGCTACCTGCTGCTTCCATGGCGTCGCGCCAACCAGCTGACCGGTCTTGAGGTCCTGCAGATTGTCATTAGAAATAGTCGCAATGCCGAAGACGATGGCCGCGGTAAACAGCGTGTAGGCCACCAGCGAGAGCGGCTCTGCATCCGTGCCGCGGGTGACGGCGGCAATCAGGAGCGCAGCGGCAATGACCGCGATGATGCCGATGGAGGAAATCGGCGAATTAGACGCACCGATGAGGCCAGCCATGTAGCCGCACACCGATGCGATAACGAGGCCCACCAGCAAGGTGAAGAGCACGGAGACCGTAATCAGCACGCCCATGTGCTCATGAATATCGGTGCCGCGAACGAAGTTCCACAGCAGCAGTCCAATCGGAATCATCAGGACCAGGATGGTGCCAATGACATAGGGCGCTGGAATATCGCGCTCCTCCACTGCCACTTGCTGGCCGTCCTTGCGGTTGCGGGAGGAAGCAAAAGACTCTGCCATGCCCTTGGCAATCGGACCCGTAATCTTAATCAGCGTCCATACGGCGGCAATCGCCATGGTGCCCACGCCGATGAAGCGGATCCTATCGGAGAAGACCGAATCGACGGTCTCCATGATGGCGGCCGGATCACCCAGGCCCTCACCACCGGTGAGGATGGGCAGCAGGATGAGGTAGGAAATGACCACGCCGACGAGCATGGCGATACCGACGGCCAGTCCGACAAGGTGGCCCACGCCGACCAGCGCCAGCGAGAGGGAGGTGCCTAGCGTCGTCGCACCTGAGCCGAATTTGAAGTAGGTGGCCACCTCAGAGGCAGCCGCCTTCATTGCTGCCAGCAAAGCCATAAACGCGGAGAGGATGCCGCCAAAGACGATGACGCGCAGGCCCTTCGCGTTTTCCTCGTGGGCGGCTTCGCCGTCCTCACCGGAGCTATCGCCCACCTTGAGGACCTCGGCCGCGGCCACACCCTCCGGGTAGGGCAGGTCCGAGCCCGTCACCAGCGCGCGGCGGAGCGGGATGGAGTACATCACGCCGAGCACACCACCGATGGCGCACACCGCGGCGGTATCGATGAAGGAAAAGCCCTGCCAGTAGCCCACCATCACCAGGCCTGGGAGCACGAAGATGATGGCGGACAAGGTCCCGGCTGCCGATGCGATGGTCTGCACAATGTTGTTCTCTTTGACGTTGTGCCCGGCAAAGCGGCGCAGCACCGCCATGGAAATCACGGCGGCAGGAATGGACGTGGCAAATGTCAGGCCTACTTTAAGGCCGAGATACACGTTGGCGGCAGTAAAGATCAGAGTGATGAGTCCACCGATAATAATGCCGCGCAGCGTGAGCTCGCGGAGCGTGGACTGGGAACCTTCGGCGGTCGTCGTCGCCATGTCAGGTCCTTTCTAAGGAATAGTTACTAGAACCCGGGATATATTACTCCCTACTTGTCGATAGACCGATTCGGGGATACGAGTAGGTTGGAGGGCATGACCAAGATTTCTGAGTTTGTCAGCAACGACCGCGATACCATTTTCCAGCAGCTCAAGGAGCTCGTCTCCTTCAATTCCGTCCACAACGAGCCGGGTCTAGAGGAGCAGACCGCGAAGGCAGCGGAGTGGGTTCACGCCGCGCTTGTCGACGTCGGCTTCACCCCCGAAGCCATCACCACCGCTGATGGTTCCACGGCGATCGTCGCCAAGCGCCCCGGCAAGGAAGGCGCGAAGACGGTGCTGCTCTACTCGCACTATGATGTCGTGCCCGCCGGCAACCCGGAGGCCTGGGGCTCCGATCCCTTCACGCTGACCGAGCGCGATGGCCGCTGGTACGGCCGCGGCGCCGCGGACTGCAAGGGCAACGTCGCTATGCACCTAGCGGCCCTGCGCGCACTCGACGCTCACGGTGGAACCGACCTCAACCTCACCGTGCTTATTGAGGGTTCTGAGGAACGCGGCGGCGAGGGCCTGTCCGCACTCATCGAAGAGCGCCCGGAGCTCTTTGCTGCCGACGCCATCCTCATCGCCGACGCCGGCAACGCCAAGGTGGGTGTGCCGACGCTGACGACCTCCCTGCGCGGTGGCTCGCAGATCAACGTCAAGGTCTCCACCCTCCACTCGGCTGTGCACTCCGGCCAGTTCGGCGGCGCGGCTCCCGACGCTGTCAAGGCGCTCATGCGCGCGCTGGATTCCCTGACGGATGAGTATGGCCGCACGACTATCGACGGCGTCGATTGCGAGGGTACCTGGCCGCTGGCCGAGGGCCAGGACACCGCTTACAGCGAGGAGAACTTCCGCGCCGACGCGCAGATGCTTGAGGGCACCGAGGTCATGGGCGCGAAGGACCCGGCCGGTGCCACCGCCATCGCGGATATGATTTGGGCCCGCCCGGCGATTACCGTCACCGGCTTTACCTCCACCCCGGTGGCCGAGGCCGTCAACGCCGTGCCCGCTACCGCTGAGGCCAATATCAACCTGCGCACCCCCGCCACCATGGATCCCCGCGCCACCGCGGAGGCCGTGGCCGAGCACCTGAAGAAGCACGTCCCGTGGGGCGCACACATCGAGGTCACCATCCTGGAGGCCAACCTGGGATTCGAAACCGATCCGGCAAAGCCCGCCGTGGCTCTGCTCGGCGAGTGCCTCGGCGAGGCTTTCGGGGCCGAGACCATCACCCAGGGCATGGGCGGATCCATCCCGCTGACCGTGGAGCTGCAGGAGAAGCACCCGAATGCCGAGATCGCGCTCTTTGGCGTCGAGGAGCCGCAGTGCACCATCCACTCCGCCAATGAGTCGGTCGACCCGAGCGAAATTGAAAAGATCGCCATCGCTGAAGCGCTCTTCCTCCAGCGCTTCGCCTAGGCACCAGTCCAACGCCCAGCCACAGGATCCGCCGGGCGTTGGTCTCCCTTCTCCTGAGCTAGGCAGTTGGCGAGGTGGCGGAACGCCAACAGGAGACGCATATATAACTGTATGAAACGAAAATGTGAAAACTGGGATTTCAGACTGTATCGTGAGCATTAGTGAACGCCCGCCAGCGCGGTGGGTTTAACCCAGTCCCCCGACAAGGAAAGGACGCCACCGCAACCTCGTGCTCACTCTCTTTTGCGCCTTGGTCGTAGCATCCATCGCCGCTCCATTCCTCATTTTCTACCTTGGCCGCCGCGCCTTCGGGCTCTTGGCAATCGCCCCTGCGGTCGGCTTCTTCTGGGTACTCCAGCAGCTCACTACTGGCACGCTACGCAACGGCAACCAGCTGGCTTATGACCTCAACTGGATGCCAGCCGCGCACCTCAATATCAGCTTCCGCATGGACGCGCTTTCCGCGTTATTCAGCCTCATCATCTTGGGAGTAGGCGCGCTGGTCTTGCTTTATTGCTGGGGCTATTTCGACCATCCTCGGCGCCGCCTTGCCCTCTTCGGTGGCCAGATGGTGGGCTTTGCCACGGCCATGTATGGCCTGGTCATTTCCGATAATTTCCTGCTGCTCTACGTCTTCTGGGAAATCACCTCCCTGCTGTCTTTTCTCTTGGTGAGCTATTACGGCGAGCGCGCCTCGTCGCGTCGATCAGCGCAGCAGGCGCTCATGGTGACCGTTCTAGGCGGCCTCGCCATGCTGGTCGGTATCACCCTCCTCGGCCGCCAGACCGGCGCGTGGTCTTTCAGCGGTATCGCCGCCACCGAAGACCTCGCCAACACCCCCTACCTCACCGTGGCGATCGTGCTGATTCTCTGCGGTGCGCTCTCCAAGTCCGCCATCGCCCCGGCCCACTTCTGGCTGCCCGGCGCCATGGCCGCGCCGACCCCAGTCTCGGCTTACCTGCACTCCGCAGCGATGGTGAAGGCCGGTATCTACCTCGTCGCGCGCCTTGCTCCCTCGGTGCATGACATTCCTACCTGGCACCTCGTGGTCATCCCCCTGGGCGCCTTCACCATGCTGCTCGGCGGCTGGATGGCGCTCAAGCAGCGTGACCTGAAGCTGGTTTTGGCTTATGGCACCGTCTCACAGCTGGGTTTTATCACCGCCATCATCGCCATCGGATCCCGCGAGGCCATGCAGGCAGGACTGGCGCTAACGTTCGCGCATTCCCTCTTCAAGGCTGCGCTCTTCATGATCGTCGGTGCTATCGACCATTCGACGGGAACGAGGGACATCGACAAGCTTGCGGGCCTGGGCAGGAAGAGCCCCGCGCTGTATGTCCTAGCTATCCTCCCCGCGATGTCCATGGCGGGCATTCCACCGCTGCTGGGCTTCGTGTCCAAGGAAGCCACGCTGGAAGCCATCATGGGCGAGGAGCTGCTCGTCGGCATGCCGCGCAACATGCTACTCGTTGCCGTCGTCGTCGGCTCCGCGCTGACGATGGCCTATGCCCTGCGCTTCTTGTGGGGCGCGTTCTCCTCCAAGGGGCAGGAAGAGCCTTCGGAGGCAGTGGCACACATGCACCACATCGGCCCCTTCCTGTGGATCCCGCCGACGGTGCTGACCTTGCTCACCATCTTCTTTGGCCTGCGGCCGCTGCCGCTATCCCACGGCATCACGCAGCACCTGGACAACACTTTTGGGACGGAGCAGGCTTCCGAACTAGCCCTATGGCATGGCTTCACCATCGCGCTGCTGCTTTCCGTGGTCATTGTCGCCGCCGGTTTCCTCCTGCACTGGCAGCGCCAGGCGCTCACGAAGGCCCAGTTCACCTACCCGGCCCTGGGCTCGGCAGATGATTCCTACGACGCCGTGATCAACGCCCTACGCCAGCTTTCCCTGCGCATCACCGCCTCCACCCAGCGCGGTTCGCTGCAGTTCAACCTCACGGTCATTTTCGCTACGCTCATGGTGCTGCCCATCGTCATGCTCATCAACGGTGATATCACCAACGTGCACATGATCGTGGCTGAGAACCCTTGGCAGGCCATCGCTGCGGTGATCATCATCATCGCTGCTGTCGCAGCCACCGTGCTGGATAACCGCCTCTCGGGCGTCATCCTCGTCGGCGTGACCGGCTACGCCTTGTCTTTCATCTTCGCGCTACAGGGCGCACCGGACCTGGCGCTAACGCAGCTCCTTGTGGAGACCATCATCATGGTGCTCTTCATGCTGGTACTGCGCCGTATGCCGGCCAATACCGAGTGGAAGCAGGAGCCCAAAACCGGTCGCTTGCGCGCCTGGCTGGCAGTCGGCGTGGGCCTGGCCGTCACCGTGATCGGTATGTTCGCTATCAACGCCCGGCGCGAGGAACCCATCTCGCAGTACATGCCGGAGTTGGCCAAGGAGATTGGCCACGGCGCCAACACGGTCAACGTCCTGCTCGTGGACCTGCGTGCGTGGGATACCTTTGGCGAGATCACGGTGCTCGTCATTGCCGCAACGGGTATTGCCTCGTTGATTTTCCGCACGCAAAGCTTTACCCGTGCCTCCCGCCGCCCGACCTTGCAGGTCACTGGGCGCCGCTGGCTGGCTGCAGGCGTGGAATCGGAGAAGGCGCTCAACCGTTCGCTCATGGTGGACGTGAGCACCCGTATTCTCTTCCCCTCGATGATGGTGCTGTCCCTGTACTTCTTCTTCGGCGGCCACAACGCCCCTGGCGGCGGTTTTGCTGGCGGCCTCGTGGCAGCCTTGGCGCTGATTCTGCGCTACCTGGCGGGCGGCCGCGAGGAGCTCGAGGAGGCGCTGCCACTCGACGGCGGCCGCACCATGGCGGTAGGCCTGCTGTTCTCCCTCAGCGCCGTCATCACCCCGATGCTCCTGGGCTATCCACCACTGACCTCTGGGTACACGAAGATCGGCGTACCGCTCATCGGTGATGTTTCCTTGCCGTCGGCGCTCATTTTCGACGCCGGTGTCTACCTCATCGTCGTCGGTCTCACGCTCTATGTCTTGTCTTCCTTGGGTGCCAAGCTCGATGAGGAAGAAGAGATGCGTAAGCAGCGCGCCCGCGACCGCGCCCGTTCCCTGTCACGCCGGGCGAAAGAGAAAGAAACCACTGCCACCGCAGAGAAAGGACACGCCTAATGGATGCCAACCTCATGCTCCTGCTCGCTGCGGGCGTGCTCTGCGGCGCCGGGGTGTACTTATTGCTAGACCGCGCCATGACCAAGATGCTGCTCGGCATCTTGCTGCTGGGCAATGGCGCGAACCTCTTCATGCTCATGGCTGGCGGCAAGGCGGGCTCACCGCCAATCGACGGCCGGACCTCCTTGCCCTATGGCGAGGACATCGCCGATCCACTGGCCCAGGCGATGATCCTCACGGCCATCGTCATTTCGATGGCGCTGACCGGCTTCATCCTCACCTTGGCCTACCGCCAATATCGCTACCGCACCGCGGACGTGATTGAGGATGACACCGAGGACGCCGCCATCGCCGCGATTGCCTCACGTCCGGGCAACGCCTCGGCTGCCCCCGACCATGACGCCTCCAATGACCCGACCACCGGCCGCAACACCAAGGAAGGCGATAAATTTGGCCCCGAATTCTTCGAGGCTCCCGTGAAGGAGGCCACCGATGAGTGAGACCATCTCACCCCTGGTGGATCTGCTGCTGCCCTATATCAGCTACCTGATCCCCCTGCCGATCATCATCCCGGCCTTGGCTGCCGCGCTAGCGATGCTTTGTGCACGCAATGCCAATGCGCAGCGCCGCATCGCTTTCTTCTCCCTGCTCACGCTCGCCACCGTGAATGCCGCTCTGATTTTCATCGCGGATACCACCGGCATTCAAACCCTGCAGGTGGGCGGCTGGGACGCCCCAGTGGGCATCACGCTGGTGGCGGACCGTTTGTCCACGGTCATGCTCTTTACCTCCTCCGTCGTCCTGTTCTCCGTCATGTGGTACGCCATTTCACAGGGCGTGCGCGACGGCACTAAGGACGAGCCGGTGGCGACCTTCCTGCCCACCTACATGTTGCTAACCATGGGCGTGAACGTGTCCTTCCTGGCCGGTGACTTGTTCAACCTCTACGTGGGCTTCGAAATCTTCCTCGTGGCCTCCTATGTGCTGCTGACCCTCGGCGCCTCGCCCGCGCGCGTGCGGGCCGGCGTGGGCTACGTCATGGTCTCCATGGCCTCCTCGCTCATCTTCGTACTGGCCTTGGCTTATATCTACGCCACGGTGGGCACGATGAACATGGCCCAGATTGGCATCCGGATGGAGGATATCCCGGCGGGCACCCGCTCCGCAGTGTTCGCCGTGCTGCTCATTGCCTTTGGCATTAAGGCGGCCGTCTTCCCGTTGGATGCCTGGCTGCCGGACTCCTACCCCACCGCACCGTCCCTCGTCACCGCGGTCTTCGCGGGCCTGCTCACCAAGGTTGGTGTCTACGCCATCATTCGCGCGCGTACCTCAATCTTCACCGATGGAGGGCTGGACGGCCTGCTCATGTGGGTCGCGCTGGCCACGATGCTCGTGGGCATTTTGGGTGCTATCGCCCAATCGGATATCAAGCGATTGCTGTCCTTCACGCTGGTCAGCCATATCGGCTATATGATCTTCGGCGTTGCCCTCGGAACCGCGCAAGGTTTGTCGGGCGCCATTTTCTACGCCGTGCACCACATTCTGGTCCAGACCGCGCTCTTCTTGGTGGTAGGCCTCATCGAACGCCAGGCCGGCACTTCTTCGCTGCGGCGCTTGGGCTCGCTGATTTATACCGCGCCCCTCATCGCTATTTTGTACTTCATCCCGGCCATGAACCTGGGTGGCATCCCTCCCTTCTCCGGCTTCCTGGGCAAAATCATGCTGCTCCAAGCCGGCGCGAACGAGGGCTCGTGGATGTCCTGGGTCCTCATCGGTGGCGCGGTGGTCACCTCCCTGCTCACCTTGTATGTCATGGTGCTCGTCTGGGCCAAGGGCTTCCTGCGTGACCGCGGCGACGCCCCCGAGGGCAACCTCGCCATGGTGCGTCCTTCCCCGCTGGGCGAGGTCACTGAGTACGTCGAGCTGGAAGAGCGCGACGACGTCGGCCGCGTGCCCTTCGGCATGCTGGCCTCCACGTCCCTACTCGTCATCGCTTCGGTGTCGATGTCCTTCCTGGCGGGCCCCATCTCCGGTGTCACCACCCGCGCGGCCACCTCGGCGCAGGATGATTCCATCTACCGTTATGCCGTGCTGGGTGATTCCGCCGAGGCCCCGACGCGCCACCTAGACCCCGCCGAGCGCTACGAGGAGGGCGCGGATTCCCGCAAGAACCGGAGCGAGCCCATCCCGGATCCGGAGCCGGTGGCGCCGACAACGAGGACGTCGCCAAGCGCCACGCCCGCTCTGCCCACCACCGTGCGCAAGGATGAAAAGGAGGTATCGCGATGAGATTTGCCGGGATTAAGCACCGCTTCCGGCCCTGGTTCATGGTGTGGATCATCGTCATGTGGTGCATGCTCATGGGCGAAGTCACCGTGGCGAACCTGGCAGGCGGGCTGCTTGCCAGCCTGTTCATCGTCTTCGCGCTACCGCTGCCGGCCATGCCCGTGGCAGGAATTTCGGTGAGCTGGGGCAAGCTTTTCATCTTCATGGCGCAGTGGTTTGTGGAGCTAATGGAAGCTTCCCTCAAGGTTGGCTGGCTGGCGGTGCGCCCGCAGGAAGTGCCGAAGACCGCAATTGTGAAGTTGCCGATGCGCGTGGAGAACGAGTTCGTTCTCGCGCTGGCGGTGAGCTTGTATAACCTGCAGCCGGGCGGCACGGTGTCCGATATCGATATTGCCAACCGCATGCTCACCATCCATCTCCTCAACGCTGACTCTGAGAAACACTTGGAGCGGGAGATCGCGGCGGTGTGCAAGCTGGAAGCCGATATGATTGCCATCTTCGAAAGGAGCCACCCCTGATGGATACTGACGTGTATAACATCCTGCTCACCGTGGCCGCGGGCTTCCTTGTGGTGGCCTTCCTCATCACCACGTGGCGCATCGTCATCGGCCCCAACTCGCTCGACCGGCTCATCGCCATGGACGGGCTCGTGGCCATGTTCCAATGCGCCCTGGCCACCTATATCTGTTGGACCTTGGACACCACAGTCTCCAACGCGATGCTGGTCGTGGCGCTCCTCGGATTCATTTCGACGGTCTCCGTTACTCGCTTCAGGAAGAGGGATTCATGAGTTACGCACTGATTGCCGATGTCCTCTCCATCATCCTCATCCTCGTCGGCTCGATACTCATTTTGGCGGCCGCGATTGGAGTGGCACGGTTTGGGGACACGATGGCGCGTGTGCATGCCATCGCTAAACCACAGACCACGGGGCTCATCTTCACCATTCTGGGCGCCATCATCAAGGTGACGGGTTCGGAGAGCTTCAGCGTGGCTGAGCGCGGCGACTTGGGCATCCTGGTGCTGCTTGTCCTTTTCGCCATGATCACCAGCCCGGTGACCGCACAAAGAACCACGCGTATCGCTCGCCGCGAGGGCCTGTACGGCACGCCGGATTCGATGCTGCACAACGAGGCCCCCGCCGCGCGTTCCCTGCGCCGAAAGTAAGGACACGGGCCCCTTCTCCCAGGAAATGAGGGAGCATTAATATAGGCTGCAAAAGGCAATAATAGGTGCTCATTCGAGGAGAGTCGACGTGAAAAAGCTGCAAGGCGTACCAACGATATGCGCTGTCCTCGCACTGGGCATCGCTATGATGGTGTACAAGTTCAGCCAATACGATGGACCCCACTCCTTCACCTACATCCTCCCCTTCGACCTCTCCATCTACCGCATGGCGGGCGAGGACCTCAACACGGGCGGCCTGCTTTACGACGCCCCCTATATCTTCCAATTCCCCTTCACCTACCCGCCGTTCGCGGGCCTGCTGTTCAAGGTTTTGCCCTTCTTCAGCAAGGGTGCGCTGACCATTATCTGGCCCTCACTCATGTTCCTAGCGGTGCTGGCGATCGTCGTCATGATCTTCCGCGAGCGGGGCGTGAAGATGACCCCGGCCGCGGTACTCGTCGCCGTGCTGCTCACCGCGCTCACCCCGGCGAATGAGGCGATGCACGGGTCGCTGTACTACGGGCAGGTCAACGTCTTCTTGATGCTGCTCGTGGCCTTGGATTTCCTGCCGCTTAAGCGCCGCCTACCGGGCGTAGGAATTGGACTGGCCGCGGGCATCAAGCTGACCCCGGCCTATATGGGGTTGGCTTTGCTCTTTGAGAAGCGCTGGTGGGCCGCCGCGGGGGCGGTCATCACCTTCTTGGTCACGGTGGTCCTTGGCTTCCTCTTCGTGCCGGACGCGATGGATTTCTGGACCGATGCCATGTTCAATTCTTCCCGCGTGGGCGAGCATGCCAACCCCGGAGCGAAGTCGCTGCGCTCGCTTATGTTCCGCGAGCTCGGCATCGATGGCGGCATCTGGTGGCTGCTGGCGGTCATCGTGGTCTTCGCGCTTACCTGCCTGGCGCTGCGCACCGCATACCTGCGCGGCAACCGTACCGCGGCCTTCGCGCTAACGGGCCTGAGCACCTGCTTGGTCTCCCCCTTCTCCTGGTACCACCACTTCGTGTGGACCATCCCCTTCGTGGTCATGGTCTTCGTATCAGTCAACCAGGCGCTAACTGCTCGGCTATCCGGGAAGTTCGGCGAGCAGCTCGCCGGTCTTGCCTCCGTGGCGGCCCTGTTCGTGGTGTCACTGCCCTTCATGTCGGTCCCGGTGTGGTTCACCATGTCCACGGCCAACCTCGATGCGATCGAATCCTTCCAGCCGTGGGCCACCTCCCTGTGGACGCTGTCTTGCATCGTCTTTATCGCCGTCTACGCCGTGTGGGGCTTCGTCGCGCCGCGCAAGCGTGCCGTGGAGAAGAGCTAGGGGCGGTTCGCCAGGTCTTGACAAGGTACGTTTTCGTAAATAGTGGCTCGAAAACTCGTGTTCTACAAGGCTTATTTACCAATCTGTACCTTCGCCCCGCTAGGGCTTAGCCCTCAGCGAGCGGCAAGAGCTGCTCCATCTCATCCGCGGTGGCCTTGACCACCTTCTGCCAGCTGCCGGTCTCCTCATACAAGCGGCGTTGGCGCTCATAGCCCGCACCAGAATCGATGATCTCCTGCACCAGCTGCAGCTCCCGGGCACAGCCTAGTTCTTCTGAGAGCGGGGCCAGCTCCACCAACAGATCCGCCAGCTCATCTTTGATCCAGCGCTCATCGGTCTCGCGCGAGGTGATGACCAGCGCGTCCATGCCATAGCGCGCACCGCGCCACTTGTTCTCCGCCACGTGCCACGGCTGGAGGGTTGGCAGCTTTTCGCCCGCATCGATCATGCGGTCATAGTGCACCACCAGGCAGTGCGTGAGCGCCACGATGGCGGAGAGCTCGCGGAGGTTGGAGGCGGCATCGGAAATGCGCACCTCCACCGTTCCCCACTTCGAGGCCGGGCGGACGTCGAAGTGCATCGAGCCGGTGTGGTTGATGACCCCCGAAATGGCCTGGTCCCGCATGTAGGACTTCCACTGCTCCCAGTTTTCAAATTGGTAGGGCATGCCCGCGGTAGGCAGCTGTTGGTAGAGCATCGTGCGGTTGGAGGCGTAACCGGTATCGAGCCCCTCCCACCCCGGCGAGCAGGCGGAAATGGCCAGCAGGTGGGGGTACTTCGTCATCAGCGCATTGATGATGGGCCACACGCGTTCCTCATGGCTGATGCCGACGTGCACGTGCGTGCCCCACAGCAGCATCTGCTGGCCCCAGTACTGGGTGCGGTTAATGATTTCGGAGTAGCTCTCCTTGGAGGAAACCGGGTTCTTGCGGAAGTCCGTAAAAGGGTGTCCGCCCGAGGCCCAGAGGCGCACGTCCATAGAATTAGCCGCTTCACGCACTGCGCTTAGCGACGTCTGCAGGTCCCCCATCGCCTCCGGCACCGTCCGGCATACCCCGGTCACCAGCTCCACCGTGTTCTGGAGGAATTCCTTTTCCAGGTGCACGGAGGGGTGGGAGGCGCGGACAACGTCGATAAGCTCCGCACCACGCGGCACGAGATCCCAGGTCACTGGGTCAACGAGGGCGACTTCCCACTCCACGCCCAGCGTGGGCTCAGGCGAGCGGGCGAAGTTCTCTTCCGGAATGTTCACCCGTTCATCCTATCCACCAACAGGGTGAATTTAATAAGTTTTTATTCCCTAGGCCTGGGGAACGGCGAGGACCACGACGACGGCATCGCCCTTGGTGTAATCCCCGGTCAGCTCAGCCGGGTAAGGCGCAATGGCTTCCGCCGGAACGTTGCCGCCGTAGTACTGGGCGGCGACTTCCTTGGCCAGGTTCTCGGCGGCGGCATCACCCTGCGGGAAGAAGATGGTGGTCTGCGGTGCGACGAGGACGTCACCGCTGATGTTGCCTACCTCAGCCACCTTGAATTTTTCGGTCTTGAGGCGCTCTGCCTCGTCAGCGGCGTAGTTGGCGCGGCCGGAGTTGTTGAAAACGTTGACGGGGATCTCCGCCTGCGGGCGGTCAGAGTTGCCTACGGCGGCGCCCGCCTCAGCGTTCTCTTCGCGGTTCTCCTTGCGCTCCGCGCCGGCCTGGTCAGCGTTCTCCGAGTCGGCGTCGGCATCAGCCGGGCGCTCGTGCTCGGCGGCGTCCTTGTTCTTGTCGGCTTCGCCCTCCGCACCGCCGGTAGCAGCATCGCCTTCAACGCCACCGGTGGCGGGACCGGAGACGGCGGCGTCGTTGGCGGGCGCATCCTGCGCGGTGTCCTCGGAACCATCCGAGGTCATGGCGTAGAGAGCCCACATGCCGAGCATGACGGCCACGGCGATGAGCACCATGGCAACACCACGCAGCGGGAGCTTGCTAGCGGAGGCCGGGGCGGCGGCAGCCGAATCGGAATCGGCGGCGTGGCGCGCGCGGTCAGCGGACGAGGCAGAGTTTTCCGGATTCACATTAGTCACACTGGCAACTCTAGTATCTATCGGCCTCAGTCCGGTGCATTGTCGTGCGCGGCGCGCCGGACGTCCTCGCGGGCGTCGCGAAGCCGGCGCAAACGCGTCACCAACAACGGGTAGGAAGCATGCGCGGCGGGGTTATCAAGGAGCACGTTAAGGCGTTGGTGGTAGCGCACCGGAGTAATATCCAGCTGCGCACGGATGGCCTCCTCCTTGGCGCCGATATCGCGCGGGGCGTGGGACTCGAACTCCAAAATCGCGGCGTCTAGGTCTGACAGGGAGTGCATGCTTAGACTGTATGCCATGACTATTCGTCCCATCGTTATCCACGGCGACCCGGTCCTCCACAATCCCACCGAGCCGGTCACTGAAGCCATCGACTCCCCCGAGCTACAGGAGCTCATCGCGGACATGCACGAAACCATGGATGCCGCGCACGGAGTAGGCCTGGCTGCAAACCAGGTCGGCGTGAACAAGCGCCTCTTTGTCTACCACTGCCCCGACACCGACGGGCCAGATGGCACCGAGCTTCCCGAAGGCGGCATGCGGCGCGGCTGCGTGATCAACCCGGTGCTGGAAACCTCCGAGATTCCGGAGACCATGCCGGCTGACGACGGCTCCGAGGACGAAGGCTGCCTCTCCGTTCCGGGCGAGGGCTACCCCACCGGCCGCGCTGACTGGGCGCGTGTGACCGGCAAGAATGAAAAGGGCGAGGACATCTCCATCGAGGGCTATGGTTTCTTCGCGCGCATGCTGCAGCACGAAACCGGCCACCTCGACGGCTTCGTCTACACCGACGTGCTCACCGGCCGCTACAAGCGCCAGGCCAAGAAGGCTATTAAGCGCAACGGCTGGACCGAGGCCGGGCTTACCTGGCTGCCAGGCGAGGACGAAGATCCCTTCGGGCACGACGACTAATGTCCCGCATCTTCCGCTCCGATTCCGTCCAGGTGGGCGAGCGCGTGGTGGCCCGGCGCGATTTCGGCGGCGTGCACAGTGATGTCATCGGCCACGTGCTCAGCCTGGAGCCGCTGGTCATCCGCCCCCAGGAAGTCGGCGGCTACCCCTCTTCGCTCGACGCAGTGGAGATTCCGCCGGAGCAGCTCAAGATCATTAAGCGCCTCTCCCCGCGTACCGTCCGCAACTCCGATATCCGCGCCGCCGAGGTGGCCACCGCGGCTGCCTTCCCAGGCAAGGAACACACGTGGACCTCGGATGGCCAGTGGCTCCTGCGCGCGGGTGATGGCGTGACAGGCCGCTCAAACTCCGCGATTCCGCTGGGCCCTTCCGCGGGATTTCTGCCGGTACCGATGGAGGAGATCGACGCGTTTTATGCGCGCCACGATCTTCCTGTGCGCTTGGCCATCCCGGAGCGCATCGGCGCCTCCGCAGAAAAGCTCGTGGCGGCCGAACCCGAAGCCTGGGAGCTCGAACCGGAAATCTTGGTGATGGTCCGAGACCTGGAGGAGCTGCCGGCGCTTTCCGACGTCCACTTCGTCGTCGACAAGCAGCCCGATGCCGAGTGGCTCGACCTTTACCACTTCCGCGGCCAGGCGCTCCCGCCGCTGGCGCTGGAGTACCTGCGCAGCCACATTGAGGGCACGATGGGCTTCGGACGCCTCCTTTCCCCTGCTGGTGAGACCATCGCGATCACGCGCGGCACGCTCACCGAATCCAGGGACGGCACCGTGTGGCTGGGTTACTCCGCCGTGGAGGTGGCCGAAGGCTGGCGCCGCAAGGGCCTGGGCACCGCCTTAGGCGCGCACATGCTGGCCTGGGGCAAGGCCCAGGGTGCGGAGAAGGCCTACCTGCAGGTCGTGGCAGGAAACACGGCTGGGATCCGGCTCTATGAGAAGCTCGGCTTCCTCGAGCAGCACCGTCACCGTTACGCCCGCCGTCTACCTCAAGTACCCTAAACCACATGCGCATCGCTACCTGGAACATCAACTCCGTTCGCACCCGCGCTCAGCGCGCGGTGGATCTGCTGGCCAAGCACGACATCGACGTGCTCTGTCTGCAAGAAACCAAGGTGGCGGATGCGAAGTTCCCCCGCGAGCCTTTTGAGGAGGCCGGCTACCACGTCACCTGCCACGGGCTTAACCAGTGGAATGGCGTGGCCATCCTGTCGAAGGAGGAGCCGGAAGAGGTCCAGACCTTCTTCCCCGGTCAGCCTGGGTTCCACAAGGACCCCACTAAGGAGCAGGCGCGCGAGGCCCGGGCGCTATCGGCCCGCATCCGCGGGGTTGAGATTTGGTCCCTCTACGTTCCCAACGGGCGCGAAATCACGGACCGGCACTTCGACTATAAGCTGGACTTCCTCTATTCGTTGGCGCGCTATGCGGAGCCCCGCGCGCAGTCGAAGCTCTTGCTCACGGGCGACTTCAACATTGCCCCGCGCGATGAGGACGTCTGGGATATGTCCCTTTTCCGCGGCAAGACGCACGTCACCGAGCCGGAGCGCGCGGCCTTCCAGATGTTGGAGGAAGCCGGGCTTGAGGAGGTCACGCGCCGCTTCACCGAGGCGGAGCGCTGGACCTATTTTGATTACAAGTCCCTGCGTTTCCAGAAGAACGAGGGCATGCGCATCGATTTCCAGCTGGCCAGCGAACCCCTCGCACGCCTCGTCCAAGGAGCACAGGTGGACATGGTTGAACGCGCCGGCGACAAGACCTCCGACCACGTGCCACTAATCGCGGATTTCGATGTCCCCGATTTCGCATCGGTGTGCTAGCCCGCCATGAACCTCAACATCGATCTCTCCGTCTGGCAGTTTGTACTGCTGCTTATTGATTACGGCATCAAAATCATCGCCATCGGCGTCGTTCCCGAAGGCCGCCGCCCCTCCAGCTCCACTGCCTGGCTGTTGGCCATTCTTGTGCTGCCCATCGTGGGGCTGCCGTTGTTCTTGCTCATGGGCTCGCCCTATATCAACCGCCGGCGCCACCGCATCCAGCAGGAAGCCAACGCCCTGCTTAACGACGTCACCGCCTCCACCCCCAACCACCCCTCGGGCCGCCTCTCCCCGGAGGTGGAATCCCTCATCCAGCTCAATCGCAACCTCACCGGCCACCCAGCTCTCATTGGCCACAACAAAGGCCTGCACGCCTCCTATGAGGAAGCCATCCTGGCCATGGCTCAGGCCGTCGACCGCGCTGAGAAATACGTGCTCATTGAGATCTACATCCAGTCCTGGGATGAGGTGACCGATGTCTTCTTCCAGTCCCTCGCGCGCGCCCGAAAGCGCGGCGTGGAGGTCAAGCTGCTGCTAGACCAGATCGGCAGTTTGAAGTACAAGGGCTATTTCACCCTGGGCAAGCGCCTCACCGAGATTGACGTCGACTGGCGGCTCATGCTTCCGCTGCAGCTGCACAAAGGCCGCTTCCGCCGCCCGGATTTGCGCAACCACCGCAAGATCGTGGTCATTGACGGCCACACGGGCTTCTTGGGCTCGATGAACATGATCAAGCGTGAATACAAGACCAAGGACCGCGCATGGATCGACTACATGGTCGAGATGACCGGCCCTGTGGTGACGTCCTTGGCCTCGGTGTTCGCGGTGGATTGGTACCTGGAATCCGAAGAGCAGCTGTCCTTGGATATGCAGCCCTATGACGACGCCATGACGGCCGACTCCAACCACCTCCAGTTGGTCCCCTCCGGCCCCGGTTACACCACGGAACCCAACCTGCGCATGTTCAATTCGGTGGTACACCACGCCAAGGAAAAGCTCATCCTTTGCTCGCCCTACTTCATCCCGGACGAGTCCCTCTTGGAGGCGGTCACCACCGCGTGCTACCGCGACGTTGAGGTGGAGTTGTTGGTGTCCGCGAAGGCGGACCAGTTCATGGTCAACCACGCGCAGTCCTCCTACTACCAAGCACTGTTGGAGGCTGGCGTGCGGATCTTCCAATTCCCCGAGCCCTTCGTGCTGCACTCCAAGTTCATTCTTGCGGACCCGAACCTGCCGGAGCGCGACTCCTTGTGCATGTTTGGTTCCTCCAACATGGATATGCGGTCCTTCGGCCTCAACTATGAATCGACCATGTTGGTGGCCAAGGGCGACCTCATCGATGACTTCACCCAGTTGGCCAGCAACTACAAGAAGGTCTGCCACGAGCTCACCCTCGAGGAGTGGAACGAGCGCGGCCTGCTGCGCCGCTACGTGGACAACGTCATGCGTCTGACCTCCGCCCTGCAGTAGGGGATGCATGGGGACCCGCACGTGGTTCCCTTATTGCCAAGGGAGCCGAACAGCACGCAGAAGGCATCTCCCAGAAGGCATCTCCTAGAAGGCGTCTACCACAAGGCGCTTTTGGTCCTAAAAACGCCATCTAGCGCCTGCAAAAGGCGTTTTCAGAGGCAAAGACGCCCTTTGACTGATGCCTTCTGCAGTGCGCCGTTTGCAAGATGCCTTTTGTGAGATGCCGTTTGCAAGGCTCCAACTGCGTAGCACGCGGTGCTCGGTGTCTTGTGACGGTACCCGTTTGCTCAGCGGCTTGTACTCGGGACCTTGTGCAACGTCCTGGTGCGCAGCGCCGCGTTGGGCGGCGCTGCGCACTACGAGGCGCCGCGGGCCAGCCGCGTGGATACCACAAGGCCGCACAGCGAGATGAAGCTGCAGCACACCATTCCGATGGCCATGGTCAGCGCTGCGTTCGAGCCCCAGCCCATGAGCGGGCTGATGGCGCTGGCCAACATAGACTGGCCGAAGCCCATGATCGCGGAGACGCTACCCGCTCGCGGGCGCATGAGGCCCGTGGCCAACGCCGTGGCGTTGCCCATGATGAAGCCGGTCGGCGCCACGCAGGCAAAAAGCACAGTGAGGCAGACCCAGACCGGAGCGCCAAACAGCACCGACAGCAACAAGAGCACCCCGCACACGAAAACGCCGGTCACGCCGATGCGCAACATGACCGCCGGGGAGACCGAATCCATCGCCCGCGAATTCACCAGCGTGGCCATAAAGAGGCCCACGGAGTTGATGCCGAAGATCAGCGAATAGCCCAAGGGCGAGAATCCCCACTGGTCCTGCACCACGAAGGCCGAGGCGGAGATGTAGCAAAACATCGAGCAGAAGCCGAAGGCCATGGTTACCAAGTAGCCCCACACCCGGGCATTGATCAGCACCGCCCAGTAGTTGCCCGCGACCGTGCGAAACAGCCCGGCGCGGGAGCGCCCGCCCGCGGTTTCCGGGACGATGGCGACCGCCAGCACCAATTGCACCGCATGCAGCCCGGCCAGCACCCAAAAGATGCCACGCCAGCCCAACGGCTCCGCCAGGACGCCACCGAGCACCGGGGCCACCGCCGGTGCGATGCCTTGCAACGCCATGAGCAGCGAATAAGCCTTCGCAGCCGCCGATCCGTGCACAAGGTCAGGAACTACCGCGCGGGCCAGCACCGTGCACGCACCGCCACCGAGGCCCTGCAGCACACGGGCAGCCACGAGAACGGTGGCGGTAGGAGCCATCGCTGCCAGGACAGAGGCCGCCAGCGCGAGGGCGGCACCGGCAATAAGGAGGCGTTTGCGCCCGATGGCGTCGGACAGCGGGCCCATCACGAGCTGACCCACCCCCATGCCAATGAAAAAGCCTGAGATGGTCAGCTGCACCATGGACCGGGTGGTGCCCAGTTCGGCGACGATCTCCGGCATCACCGGCAAATACATATCTGTGGCAAAAGGCGCTGTTGCGGACAACAGCGCCAACGTAGCCAAGAGTGGATAGGGAATCACGCGTCGCGCTTCTCCAGCACGATGACGCCCACGATCCACAGAACTGCGGCCCAGCCGAAGAAGACGAGAGCCTCAAAGCCTACCGATGACCACGGCGCGTTCTCATCCACATAGTTCACCGCCCAGTTCTGGAAGGCGGTAAAGGGCATGAAGTGAATGACTTTATCGCCCACCAGCGGCAGCACGCGCACGATATTTTCCAAGCCCAAGTACAAGATGAGGCAGATAGCCACCGTGCCGGCGGTTTGCCGCAGCAGCATGCCTAAGCCTTGAACAAAGGCAACCAGGCCAAAAGCGGCGAGCGGGAAGGCCCACAACATGTACTTGCCATCCTCGCTGGCAAAGGGCTGGAAGGCCTCCGCCGCAGATTCGTTGGCCGTCACATCCGCCAACACGAAGATGTACACCAAGCCCAAGAAAGCAATAATCGCGGCAATGACTCCGTAGAGCAGCAGCTTGGCGCAGGCCACGGTCCAGCGCTGCGGGTTTGCCATGAAGGTCTGGGACTGCGTTTTATAGCGGTACTCCGTGGTCACTACCATCGAGGCCTGGATCATGATGATCGGCATGCCCATGAGCAAGATGATGGAGCCCAAGCTGCGCTCCTGCAGCGGGCTAATGCCCAGCACGGCTTCGCCCGCGTTGAGCGAATTCAGCAGCGTCCAGCCGGTAGTGATAAGAAAAATGAGGGCCGTGGTCCACCAGAAGGACTTCGTCGTGCGCAGCTTCGTCCACTCCGAGTGAACAGTATTGAGAAACATTAGCGGTGTACCCCTTCCTGCGGTGCCTCCGCCTGGTACTGCACCGCGCGATCCGTCATAGCCACATAAGCCTCTTCCAGCGAGGCGCGGTGGAGTGTCAATTCCGTCAGTGGCACACCCGTGGAATAAGCCAGCTGTCCCACGTAGTCCGTGGTCTGGTGAGGAATCACTAGCGTTGGTCGCTGTTCCTCATCAGCCGACTCGTGGTAAAAAATCCCGGCTTCCTTGAGCGCCGAGCCGAACTCGCGCAGGTGCTCCGAGCGCACGATGACCGAAGAGCTGGAATTCTCCTTCACAAAGTCATAGGTACGCTGATTAGCCAAGAGCCTGCCGCGGCCAATGACCACCAAGTGGTCGGCCGTCTGCGCCATCTCCGCCAGCAGGTGGGAGGAGATGAGCACCGTGCGGCCTTCTGCTGCCAGCGCGCGCACGAGCGAGCGCACCCAGCGAATGCCCTCCGGGTCCAGGCCGTTGACCGGCTCATCCAAAATCAGCACGCCCGGGTCCCCCAGCAATGCAGCCGCCAAGCCCAGGCGCTGCCCCATACCAAGGGAGAAGCCGCCGGCCTTCTTACCCGCAACATCAGCCAAGCCCACAAGCCCGAGCACCTCATCAACGCGGGAGGTGGGGATCCCGTTGGCTTGCGCCATCCACGTCAGGTGGTTGGCGGCGGTGCGGTTGGCGTGGACCGCTTTGGCGTCGAGAAGCGCGCCCACCTCACGCAGCGGGTTCTTCAGCTCGCGGTAGGGCTTGCCGTGCACCAAGGCGGTACCAGCGGTGGGCTTGTCCAAGCCCAGGATCATGCGCATCGTCGTTGATTTTCCAGCGCCGTTTGGTCCCAGAAAGCCGGTCACTTGTCCCGGCTCCACCTGGAAGGTGAGGTCATCGACGGCGCGGACAGACTTGTACTGTTTGGTCAGTCCGGCTACTTCAATCATGTCCTACAGCGTGCCACAGGTTCCCGCCGCGCGCCTGTATCAGCTGCCGTTTTCTTCCCAATACTTCAGCAACCGCGGCAGTGCTTCCCGGAAGGGAGCCAAAAGCTCCAGCTCTTCTATCTGGTTAAAGGGCACCCAGCGCAGCTCTGCGGATTCTTCGTTGGCGGTCGTGGCTAAGCGCTGCCCCGAAAGAGTCCGCGCTAACACCGTGGTATAAGTCCAGCCTTCCTCGAAGGGCCCGGCGGTAACGAGCGAGCCTAGAACCTCGACGTCCGCCGGCGAGATTCCGGTTTCTTCCTCCGTCTCCCGCAGCGCGGCCTGCTCCGGCGACTCCGGCTTATCCCGCGCCCCGCCCGGGATTCCCCAGGTCCCACCGTTATTCGTCCACGTAGCGCGATGCTGCAGCAGCACTTGGTCCCCCGCCACGAGGAAGAGGCCAGCTGCTCCAAACTTGCCCCATACCGGCACCCCGCCCGGACCTTTAGACCAGCCATCACCGGAAAGCTCTGGGTTAACGCGTGTACACATGTCTTATACGATACGCGAGAATAAGCCCACGCCACCCTGCCCCAAATCATCGCGCGATGGGGTGCGGGGCGCTATCCTAAGGGAATGACCGGCCCGGCCACCGAACTGCGCGAGCACTCCCCCGAATCATGGGGCGATCATTGGCTCGATGAGGTCACCGAGCCTGCTGCCCCGGCTTTTAGCCGCCCCACGCAGCTGGCCATGAGTTCCTTCTCCGGCCCAGCGCGCGTCCTCCGGCGCTTTTATAGCTTTGCTTCCACCACGCCCGGCAAGCTGTTTACGGTCACCGTCATCCTGACCGCCGCGCTCGCGGCAGCCGGGTTTTCTATGTCTTCTTCCTCGGCCGCGCGCCACGATGACCTGGATACTCTGCTGACCTCCACGGAGCCGATGTCGAATGCGGCGCATCACCTCTACACCAACCTGTCTCTGGCCGATACCGTGGCCACCACCGGCTTCGTGCAGGCGGGCGTCGAACCGGAGCATAACCGCAACCGCTATAACGAGGCCATCGATGCCGCGTCGGTCGCCGCCACGCAGGCCATCGTGGGCACCTCCGCCGAGGATGAGCGCGTGCGCGAGCTCGTCACCTTTATCCAGCGCGAGCTGCCGGTGTACACCGCCCTCGTGGAAAAGGCGCGTGTCAATCACCGCGCGGGCCACGCCGTGGCGAATTCCTATATGTCCAACGCCTCGGCGCTCATGCGGACCCAGATTCTCCCCGCCGCCGCGGAGCTGTTCACCCTGACCTCGGAGAAGGTGAGCCAACAGCAGCAGCGTCTGACCCGCCCGCAGTGGGTTCCGCTGTCCGGGCTGGTTGCCGCACTCATTTTCCTCGGCTTGGCGCAGTGGTGGCTGTGGCGGCTGACCCGCCGCCGCTTCAACCGTGGCTTTGTGGCGGCCACGGGGTTGCTGTTCCTCGCGCTGGTGTGGGCCTCCGCCTCCAACTTCGCCACGTGGGCCTCGGGCCACCAGGGTTTCGAGACGGTGTCGCGCCCCTGGGATTCACTGACTGCCTCGCGCATTGAGGCCCAGCAGATGCGCACCTCGGAGACTCTCGCGCTAGTCTTGCGCTCCTCCGAGCAGGACATGTCCGTGCACTTTAGCTCCACGGTGTACTCCGTGGACCAGGCCCTGCGGGATTATGAGCAGGCGCTTAACGACGACGACTTCCCCTCCTCCGATCCCTCCCTGATTCCCCGCGCCAAGCAGGCAGTGGAGGACTGGACATCCACGCACGAGAAGTTCACCGAGGACCTTGCCATGGGCGACTACGATGCTGCCCTCTACCAGGCCACCGCCATCGATCCGGATGGTGACCCGACCGCCGCCAGTGCTTTCAACGCCGTGGATAGCTCCTTGGCAGCACTCATCGATCAAGCCCGCGATGCCATGCGCACCTATCTGGTCCAGGGGCTCAATGCCATGACGATGGTCTCGACCGGCGTGCTCCTGGCCACCTTTGGTGCGATTATTGCCGTATGGCTAGGTATTCGTCCCCGTCTGCAGGAGTACCTGTGATGCGCCGCCGAAACCCTCAACGCTTAGCGTGGACCACAGCCTTGCTCATGCTCAGCAGCGCCGTGGCGCTCAGCGGCTGTGAGCCGGAGCCGCCCAGCACGCAGGACCCCATCCTGCCCTCCACCGCGAACCTCGATTCCACGCCGGGACCACCACTGCCGGAGGATGCCATCATCGAGCCCGCTGGCGCCGGCGAGGCGTCCAAGCAAAGCACCGAAGAGGCCTATGGCTCCTACCGCCCGGACGATAAGAAGCCGGAGGAGCGCGTGCCCGATATCCTGGCGCGCGGCCGGCTTATCGTGGGTGTGGATCGCTCCAATAACCTGCTCAGCTACCGCGATACCGCCAGCGGCGAGGTCCGCGGCTTCGAGGTCGATATTGCTCGCGAAATCGCCCGCGATATCTTCGGGGATCCCAACAAGGTGGACTTCCGCTTCGTGGAGGCTTCCGAACGCGCGCGTGCGCTCAATGATCGCACGGTGGATATCGTCATCCGCACCATGACGATTAGCCCCAGCCGCCAGCGCGAAGTCTCCTTCTCCATTCCCTATATGCAAACCGACGCGCGTTTGCTGGTGCTGAAGAACTCCGGCGTTGAGTCCATCGCGGATACCGCTGGGATGACCTTGTGTGCGACAAAGGGTTCCACCATGGTGGACGCGATACGCACGCACGCGCTTGCTTCCGACATCCTAGAAACCCGCGCCTGGGGCGATTGCCTCATGGCCCTGCAACTGGGGCAAGCGGATGGCATCGTGGTGGATGATGCGCTGCTCTCCGGCATGCTGGCCCAGGATCGCTACACCGAGATTGTCGGTGGTCCCCTCGAAAGCCAAAGCTATGGCGTGGCCGTGCGCAAACCCGATGGCACCTATGACTCGCGCCCGCTTATCCGTCAGGTGAACTCCACGCTGGAGCGCATTCGCAAGGACGGGACCTGGCAGAGGCTCTTCAGCACGTGGTTGGGAGATTATATGGAACAGCCGGTGCTCCCGGCGCCGAAGTACCTCGATGAGACCCCATCCGCGACGGAATCCCAGCCGAGTTCCCCAACCAGCAACCCGACCGGCGAGAAGAAGGAGGGACACTAATGTCGCACCGCTTCAGCGAGGATGAGCTCGATCACCTCACGCCCGAAGAGCACGAGACCGCGGAGCCCGAAGCTCCTGCCGACGCCACGCAAGCCGTCCGCTTCGATCCCTTCGCGGATGACGATGACGATTATTCGGAGGATCACCTTCTCAGCACCTCGCCTGCGGAACCAGGCGATCCGGGAACAGCGGCCGACAGCGCCGACAATACGGAAGCCTCCGACCACACCGCGGCGGTACCTTTTGATCCTTTCGCCGATGACTTCGATGAGGATGACCCCGCCGCCACTGGCGCCGTCCTCTCCCCCGCCGGTCAGCCCGGCACGCACGGCACCGCAACGAACAAGCCTGGCGATGGCGAATACGTCGATTCGGATAACATCGCGGCACTGATCGAGGAGCTGGGGCAGCTGCGAGATCGTCGCAAAGCAGAGGACCCTTCGCAGGCCTCCCGCCGCCGCGCGCTCGATACCTTCCGCCAGCGCCGCAGCACCAAGCGCACCGACCGCGAAGTGGCCGATGGCATGGCCACCTTGCCCTTCGTCGTCCCGGATGATCCCACTCAAGCACTCATCGATCCGCAGGATGCGCCCCGCGCCGCCCCGCCGCAGCTTAAGCCGGGTGACATGGTGGCGGGCCAATACGAAATCCTCGGCGTGCTGGCGCATGGCGGGCTGGGCTGGATCTACCTGGCCAATGACCATTTCGTCTCCGGGCGCATCGTGGTGCTCAAGGGCATGCAATCCACCAACTCCGCCGAGGAAACGGCGACTGCGGAGGCGGAGCGCGAGTTCCTCGCGGATATCACGCACCCGAATATCGTGAAGATTTTCAACTTCATCGATGATCCCCGCGTGCCCGGCGGCTTCATCGTCATGGAATACGTCGGCGGCCCCTCGCTGAAGCAGCGCCGCAACGACCAGGCCAATGACCGCTTCCCGGTCGATACGGCCATTGCCTATATCTTGGAAATCCTGCCCGCCCTGGATTACCTGCACGCCCGCGGCGTGGTCTACAACGACTTAAAGCCCTCCAACATCATCGTCACCGAGGACCAGGTCAAACTCATCGATCTGGGCGCGGTCTCCGGCATCGGTGCCTTCGGGCATATCTACGGAACACAGGGTTTTCAGGCGCCGGAGATCTCCACCCAGGGCCCCTCGGTGGCCAGCGATATTTATACCATCGGCCGCACCCTGGCCTGCCTGACGTTGAAACTGCCGGTGGAGGATGGCGTCTACAAGCCCGGCCTGCCCTCCCCCACGGAGGAGCCGCTGCTGCGCCGCTACCTCTCCTTCTACCGCCTGCTCTTGCGCGCGACTGACCCTGACCCGGAGCAGCGCTTCGCATCGGTCTCCGAGCTGCGCGACCAGCTCTTCGGCGTCCTGCGCGAGGTCATCGCGCTCCGTGATGGCATCCAGCACCCGGCCCAGCACTCCGTCTTCTCCCCGCAGCGTACGACCTTCGGCACGAAGCACCTGGTCTTCCGCACCGACCAGCTCATCGATGGCATCGACCGCACCGTCCGCATCACCGCCCCCGAGGTGGTCTCCGCGCTGCCCATCCCGCTGGTTGTCCGCTCTGACATCGGAGCCCCGCTGCTGCAGGGCTCCTCCTATACCGAGCCGCAGGAAGCGCTAGAAACCCTGCGCCAGGCCATGCAGGCCCCGGAGTACGAAGAATCCGCCGAGATTCCCCTCGGCGTGGTGCGCGCCATGATTGACCTGGGCTATATCGGCCAGGCCCGCGAGTGGTTGACCTCCATCGAGGAGCGCTTGGGCAAGGACTGGCGCTTCCACTGGTACTCGGGCGTGACCGAACTGCTCTTGGACAAATACCGTGAGGCCCAGGCCCACTTCGCGCACGTCCTCGACGTCCTGCCCGGTGAGGCCGCACCGAAGCTGGCCATCGGCGCGGTCAACGAGCTCATCCTGCAGCAGCTGGGTTTTTCGGAAGCCGCGCTTATCGACGCCTCCGTTGCCCGCGCCTGCGCCAACCTCACCACCTCGCTGGCGGATTTGCCCAATGATGCTTTTGAGGACCAGCCGGGCATCTGGGACCACATCACCGATGATCCGGCCCACCTGCGTTTCAATTCGCTGCGTCTCTACGGCATCGTGTGGGCGACGAACCCGACGACGGTCTCCTCCGCCTTCGGCTTGGCCCGCCAGCTGCGCGCCGAGCACCAGGTGGAGCTCGCCGTGGCCACCTTGGATAAGGTCCCCAATGCCTCGCGTCACCACCGCATGGCCCGCTTGACCACGGTTTTGCAGCTCATCGTGCACGACCTTTCCGAGTCCCGCATCCGGCGCGCCGCCCGCCGCCTGGAGGAGATTCCGCAGAACGAGCCGCGCTTTTTGCAGATCAAGATTGCGGTCATCTCCGCCGGGCTGACCTTCCTGCGTGAATCAGACCTCAAGGCCGCGGCCTCCCCCAACGATCTCTTCGAGTTCCCCTTTACCCAGCGCGGCCTGCGCTATGGCCTGGCGGATACCCTGCGGGCACTGGCCCGCCAGGCGCCGTTCGCTCGCCACCGCTACGCGCTGGTGGACCTGGCCAACAAGGTCCGCCCAGTCACAATGTTCTAGTACAGGCCCGCCTCCCGGGCCATGGCCGCAATACCCGCGGACTTCTGCGCGATGGCCAGCTCCTCGTTCGTCGGCACCACGAAGACCTTGACCTGGGAATCCGCGGTCGAAATCATACGCGGCTCCTTGGAGCGCACCAGGTTGGCTTCCTTATCGAAGTCAATGCCGTACATATCCAGGTTGTACAACGAATCCTGGCGGACCTCGGTATCGTTCTCACCCACGCCAGCGGTAAACGTAATCGCGTCCACGCGGCCCAACGCAATCATGTACGCACCAATGAAGCGGCGCAGCTGGTGGATGTAGATGTTATAGGCCAGCCAGGCATCCTGGTCCTCGTTGTTGATGCGCTCGCGCAGCACCCGGAAATCGTTGACACCCGCAATACCCTTCACACCGGAGCGCTTGTTCAGAAGGTTGTCGATCTCATCGATCGACATACCCGCCTCACGCGAGAGGTGGAAGATAATACCTGGGTCAATATCGCCCGAGCGCGTGCCCATGGCCAAACCTGCCAACGGGGTCAGGCCCATCGAGGTATCGATCGGGCGGCCGTTGCGAATCGCCGCGGCGGAGGCACCGTTGCCCAAGTGCAGCGTGATCTGGTGAACATGCCCAGGGTCGCGGTCAAGAAGCTTCGGCACCTGCTGCGAAACGAACTCGTGGGAGGTTCCGTGGAAGCCGTAGCGGCGGATGTCATACTGCGAGGCCACATCATTGTTGATGGCGTAGAGCGCTGCCGCCGGCGGCATGTGGTTAAAGAAGGCCGTATCGAAGACCGCCACGTGCGGGATCTCCGGCAGCAGCTTGCGCGCCACGCGGATGCCATCCAGGTTCGCCGGGTTGTGCAGCGGTGCAAGCGGGATGAGGTCCTCGATCATGGACTCGATCTGGTCCACGATGAGCTGCGGCTCGCTGAACAGGCGCCCGCCGTGCACCACGCGGTGCCCCACGGCAATGACCTCGACATCCGTCGGACCCACGCCGTGCTCGTGCATGATGCTAAACGCGCGGTCCAAGCCGAAGGAGTGGGTGGGGATCTCCAGTTCTTCCTTGAATTCCTCACCGCCCGTCTTGACGGTCACCGCACCCTGCGGCTCGCCGACCTGCTCCACCAAACCCGAGACCAGCGGGGTATCCGTGGCCGAGCTCTCCGGGTCCACGAGCTGGAATTTAACCGAGGAGGAACCCGAGTTGAGAACGAGTACGTACGCCATCTACTTCACCCCTGCCTGAATAGCGGTGATAGCCACCGTGTTGATGATGTCCGGAACGGTCGCGCCACGCGAAAGGTCATTGACCGGCTTGTTCAGACCCTGCAGAATCGGGCCCACCGCCAATGCACCACCGGTGCGCTGCGCCGTCTTATAACCAATGTTGCCGGCCTCCAGGTCCGGGAAGACGAAGACCGTGGCCTTACCTGCAACGTCGGATTCCGGCGCCTTCTTGGCTGCCACGCCTGGGTCGCAGGCAGCGTCGAACTGCAGCGGACCATCCACCGCCACGGAGGAGTCAATGCCGCGAGCCACCTCGACGGCCTTGACCACCTTCTCCACGTCCGGGCCCGCGCCCGAGGTTCCCGTGGAGTAGGACAGCAGCGCCACGCGCGGGTCCAGGCCGAACTGTGCTGCGGTCTGGGCGGACACGATGGCGATCTCGCCGAGCTGCTCCGGAGTCGGGTTCGGGTTCACCGCGCAGTCACCGAAGGCCCACAAGCGCCCCGGCATCACCATGAGGAAGATGGAGGAGACCACGGAGGCTTCCGGCTTGGTCTTAATGATCTGGAAGGAAGGCTTGATGGTGTGCGCCGTGGTGTGCGCCGCGCCGGAGACCATGCCATCGGCCAAGCCCTTGTGCACCATCATCGTGGCGAAGTAGGACACGTCTTTCATGGTCTCGCGCGCTTGCTCCAGCGTCACGCCCTTCTTCTTGCGCAGCTCCGCGAAGTCCGCCGCGAACTCCTCTGCCAGCGGGGATTCGAGGTGGTTGATGATGTCCACGCCTGGCAAGTCAATCCCGAGTTCCTGGGCACGCTTCTCAACGTTCCCATCACCCAGAATCGTCAGCTTCGCCACCTTGCCCTTGATGAGCTCACCCGCGGCCTGAAGGATGCGGTCATCCTCGCCTTCCGGCAGCACGATGTGCGCCCCGATTTCGCGGGCTTGATCCAGAAGCTGCTTCTGGAAGAGCTCAGCGCTCATATAGGGTTCGATTTCTTCCAGGGAGGAAATCGCACTGGGGATGGAGGAGACGTCATCCACCGCGCCCACCACGGTGGCTCCCACCGAGCGCGCGTGGTTCAGCGCCAGCTCCGCAGCACGTGCAGGTGCGCTGGAAATCAGCACGAAGGGCAGGCCCAGGGCGGCCGCGGCCTTGGCATCGAAGTCCATAACGCCGGTGCCTTGGAGGACCAGGTTGCCCGCGGGGGCATTCTCCAGGACTTCGCTGAGTGTGGTTCCCAAGTCATCTACCTGGGCGAAGGTGGCCCCCAGTTCCTGAGCCACAGCAGCAACGTTCAAACCGTCAAAGCCGCGCCCGATGACGCTGATAAAGGCGGAATTCCGTGAGGACTTGGCGGTCATAAGAAACCTTTCTCTGCTTAGAAAGCGTGTACCCGGGCTCACATAGTGGGGCACACAGTGACACTACGACACTTTCACAGTACGGCAACGCACCTCTTCTCGCCGCCAATCCATCGCCTTCCCTCAGCAACTCCCCAGGCCACTGGCGCCCCACCCGAAGACAAAGTGCGTTATCCCACAGAAACTTGTCTCCATTAAACCCCCGGAGTAGGCTCCTAACCAGGATTGTTACTTCGGGCAAGACCTAGGCTCCCCACTCTTAGCCGTGTGGGGATGGTTCGCTATGAACCATTGTGGCCTAGGTCTTTCGTGGTTTTTAGCCACAGTGCCTGCCTACTCTCGAAAGGATTCTCATGTCGACAGAGACTCGCTCGGCAGCCGAGGCCATCTTGGATGGCATCGGCGGAGCGGAGAACATCACCTCTTTCACGCACTGCGCTACTCGCCTGCGCTTTGAGCTGGCTGATGCCTCCAAAGCCGATAAGGAAGCGCTCGAATCTATCCCCAAGGTAATGGGCGCTGTGCCCCAGGGTGGCCGCAACTACCAGGTGGTCATCGGCGGTGACGTGGCCACGGTCTATGACGAGATCAACGCTCTCCCACAGATGAAGAACGCCGGCGCCTCCGCCGGCCAATCCAACGACGATGTCAAGGCCGCGGCCCGCGCCAAGTCCAAGGGCAAGCTGCCGTGGATGGATACCTTCTTCGAGTATCTCTCGGATTCCTTCCGCCCCATCCTGGGCGTGCTGCTGGGTGCTTCCCTGGTCATCGCCTTCGCCTCGGTGCTGGATGCTTTCGGCGTCGTGGACTTCCGCTCCCCGGACAAGCCGGCCTCCTGGTTCTTCGTGGATGCCATGTGGCGTTCCGTCTTCTTCTTCCTGCCGGTGATGGTGGCCTATAACGCTGGTAAGAAGCTGCGCATCGACCCCTGGGTTCCCGCGGCGGTCATGCTCGCGCTATTCACCCCGGAGTTCCTCGATCTCTCGGAGAACCCCGCGGTCCAGTGTGTTACCAACGACACCCTCGGTGCGGAGCAGTGCTCCATTGAGATCTTCGGCATGACCATGCAGCTGCAGGACTACGGTGGAAACGTCTTCGTCCCGCTCATCATGGCTGCTGTTGCCGCACTCTTCTACAAGGGTTTCCAAAAGATCATCCCGTCTGCGGTGCACATGGTCTTCGTTCCCTTCCTCACCATGATCGTCCTCATCCCGCTGACGGCCTTCCTCATTGGCCCCTTCGGCGTGTGGGCCGGTAACGGCATTGGCGCCGGCCTGTCCTGGATGAATGACAACGCTCCGTTCGTCTTCGCTCTGGCCATCCCGATGCTCTACCCCTTCCTGGTTCCGCTGGGCCTGCACTGGCCGCTTAACGCCCTCATGCTGGTCAACATCCAGACTTTGGGCTATGACTTCATCCAGGGCCCGATGGGCGCATGGAACTTCGCCTGCTTCGGTGCTACCGCTGGTGTGCTGGCCCTGTCCATCCGTGACCACGACAACGTGATGCGTCAGACCTCTGGCTCTGCCCTCCTGGCCGGCCTGCTCGGTGGCGTGTCTGAGCCTTCCCTCTACGGTATCCACCTGCGCTACAAGAGGATTTACCCGCGCATGCTGGTGGGCTGCTTCGCTGGTGGCCTGACCGTGGCTCTGCTGACCCTGGGCACGAACGGCATTACTACCGACGCCTTCGTCTTCACCTCCCTGCTGACCATCCCGGTCTTCACCCCGATGGCCAAGTACGCCATCTCCATTGCTGTGGCCTTCTTCGTGGCCTTCCTGCTCATCCTCTTCACCGACTACCGCACCCCGGAAGAGCGCGCTGAGGCCAAGGCCGCCCGCGAGGCAGCCGAGAAGGCCGAGCTCGACAACGCCGACAACGCTGACAACGCCGCGCTTGCCGACGCCCCCGCAACCGCAGGCACCTCTGCTGCCGGCGCCGGTGCTGGCGCTGCCACCGCAACCGCTACCAAGGCAGACGCCCCGGCCAAGGCTGCTGAGCCCGCCGCTGGCACCACCACCGACATTGCTTCCCCGGCTGCCGGCAAGGTTGTCCCGATGGCTGAGATCGATGACCCGGTCTTCTCTGCTGGAACGCTCGGCGATGGCGTGGGCATCGTCCCTGAGGGCAACGAAGTTTACTCCCCGGTGAGCGGAACGATCGTCAGCGCCATGAAGTCCGGCCACGCCTACGGCATCAAGACCGAGGACGGCGTGGAGGTCCTGGTCCACATCGGCATCAACACCGTCAAGATGAAGGGCGAAGGTTTCGCCCCGGCCGTCAAGAAGGGGGACACCGTCAAGCAGGGCGAGCTGCTTGCCACCGTTGACTTCGCCAAGGTCACCGAAGCCGGCTACGACACCACCATCGTCTTGGCCGTGACCAACACCAAGGCACTGTCTGCCGTCACCCCGGCTGGCCTCAACCATGCCTCCGCTGGCGATACGGTCATCACCACGACCCGCTAAAGGATCCAGTAGGGAACCTTTAGCACGCCTTTAACGAACCCTGACTAAGCTGGCTCGATGTAATCACCATCGTGGCCGGCTTTGGTCGTTTTAGCCTCAACCGGCTAGCCTTAACAAGTTAACCTCAACGAGAAAGGTGCCTTGTGCAACTGCTGCGAGTATTCAATAACAACGTCGTTCTCGCACGGCGCGGCGCGGAGGACGTCATTGTCACCGGCCGCGGCATTGGCTTCCAGGCAAAGCCTGGCACTGAGGTTGACCCGGCCAAGGTGGTGAAGGTCTTCGTCCCGGATACCGGCCGCGACCCTGACCACCTCGCCGCCATGATTGCTGGTATTCCCGGCGAATACGTGCAGTTGGTCATCGACGCCATGCACTCCGTCGACATGTCTGAGGCACTGCGCAGCAAACTCACGCTCGTCGTGGCGATTGCGGACCACATCCACGGCGCGGTCAGCCGCGGCAAGCCTGTGGCTTATCCCTTGGAAGCTGAGGTACGCCACCTCTACGCCGATGACTTCGCCCTCGCTCAGAAACTACTCACCGCCATCAATAGTGGCCTGCACAAGCCACTAGCCCCCGACGAGGCCGTGGCCCTCACCCTGCATCTGGTCAACGCCGGCTTCGCGGTCGGGGATCTCTCCGGCACTTACCGCATGACAGGTCTGATTCAGCAAATCCTGGCCGTTATCGGCTCACACAACAATACTGAGCTCAACAGCGAGGACATCTCCGTCGCCCGCTTCATCACACACCTGCGCTACCTCTTCGTACGCATGGCGGAGCACCAACAGCTCGACTCCGACGACCGCCAAGTCGCCACCGCCATCTCCGCCCGCTACCCCGATGCCGTCGAGACCGCCCAGATGGTAGCTAACCTGATTGAGCTGCGCCTCGACAGCGCTTTAACCCCCGATGAAGTCTCCTACCTAACGCTGCACATCGCGCGCCTGGAGGAGTCCTCCGCCTAAGCCGCCGGCGCCTCAGCGCCACCTTCAACAGGTGCTACCGGCTCTGCCACGGTGATGATGTTGTCCTCGTAGCCGAGCTGGCCACCAACAAACTTGCCACCGCAGGTAATGAGGACCAGACGGTTCTCCCCCTCCGTGTCATTGACTACGTCCGGGAAGCCCGCGCCCTTCTGCAGACGGTACGGTGCCTCAGTCACGCGGAAACGGCGCTCCTCACCATCGATGAAGACGGTGAATTCTTGGCCCTGCTCCAGGGTGGTGAACTTCTCTGCAAAGCCCGTTCCCTGACCTTGGTAGTTGATGTGGCCAGTAATAACGCTGGAACCAACCGGACCGGCCTCACCCGGGACAGCGGAAGCGGAGTACCAGCCCAGGCGCTGCACATCGCGCGGCGGGATCAGCATGCCGGTATCGGTGACCTGAATCGGATCGATAGCCGCGAACTCCTCGTTGATGCCCAGGGACATGGCGCCAAAGCCACGGAATTCACCCGGTGCCGGTTCCACCTCATGGTTCTGCTCACCGGAGTGATCCACGAAAGGATCATTGTTGGTCGTCGGTGCGGCCTCCTCAGTGCTTTGCGATGTCTCCGCCTCGCCACCACTGGCATTATCATCCGCGGAATCATCGCCATTGCGGCCTGCATAGATGACCAGCTGCACGACGACCAAGATGATCGCGATGAGCGCGGCAATTCCGATGAGCAGCTTCTTGTTGCTCTTCTTTTCTCCGCCTACCGGTTGTGCATCGCCGGCTCGGTGTTTCGCCCCAGCAGTCTCCCCTGTGGAATCGGTGGGGTACTCCGGGATATCGTTCTGCTGGCCTTCCTCAGCCATAATCTCTGCTCCTAGCTTCTAAAGTTCTAGCGGTTGGGTTCTAATGCTTTAGTTCTAAAAGTGTCTTAGCTCTAAAAATGTCAGTTATAGTTCTTCTTTTTAAACCATAGATTAAAAATCAGACGACTAATCCCCTCCAGCGTTTTACACCCTGGAGGGGATAGTCTTAATCATTCTCTGCCCCTACCACTCCCGGCCGGTGAGGGCCGGGATGGTGTTGCAGTGTGGACTACTGAATGAAGTCCTTCATGCCTGGGTCAAGCTCGGTCGCACCGGAAGGTACGTGCTTGATCTCCACGCGCTTGGAGTTGGACGGCAGCGGCTGGCCAGCGTCCTCCGGCGGAGTTGCATCCAGCACAGTGACCTCGCGGTCGTCGCGGCCGGTGTTGCCACCGTTCTCCTCGGTCGACTCACCGTGGTTGTTGCCACGGCCGCCGTCCTCGGTGACGTCGTTGTGGTTGCCACCGTCGTGGCCACCGTTACCGCCGTCGTGGCCGCCATTGCCACCGTTGACACCATCAACGATGATCTTGATCAGGCCCAGACCCGGGATGAGCAGCAGCCACCATGGCAGGTCCTTCTTCGAGGAGCCCTTGCCACCGCCGTTCTCTTCGTCCTCATCCGGGGTATCGGACGGGTTCTCCGAAGTGACAGTCTGATCCTTATCGTTGATGTCCTTGTGCTCACCAATCTCGTTCGGCGTCTCATTGCCCGGAGTCTCCTCACCCTTGGAATTAACTTCCTTAGAAGTCAGAGTCTCAAAAGCAACCGCAGCCTTAACCGGCTCAGTCACATCATCATTAACGGTGATGGTCACAGCCTCAACACCCTTCGGCGCAGTCGGCACAAACTTATGACCAATGGTCTCACCAAGAACAGTCTTGCCATCAGCCTTCGAAATCAGCTGCGCATCCAGGAAGTACTCCTTACCCGGAACCAGACCCTCATACGAAACCTGGTCAACAATCTTGGCACCAGCAACAACCTCACGCAGGCCACCCTCAAAGTCAGCGTTCGTCGAAACAATCGCATTCTCCTCAGAGCCACCCTCAGAGGTCACAGTCTGATCCTTATCGTTGAT
>NZ_KV818446.1:0-47371 GCF_001814945.1 Corynebacterium sp. HMSC066C02
ACGGGAGGAAGGTTGGCCACAGGCGTGGCTAATGCTGACAAAGGGTAGGGGACGGGATTGGCTGGGTGAACGGTGGCTGCGGGCGAGAGGATGTGAGCCATGGCTGGAACGGCGGCGTGTGGCGCCTAGGAGCGCTCCGCAGGAACGGTGAGGGGCGCAGCCGGAGAAGGGAGAATACGTTCGGCGGAACAGATATAAGAAAAGCCCCTCGGGGGAGGGGCTTGGCGGCTACATTTCGGTCAGGGAGCGGTCACCTGACCATTCGATGTGGAATGTGCCGTCCCGGTCCACACGCTTGAAAGTGTGGGCGCCGAAGAAGTCGCGCTGGCCCTGGATTAGAGCAGCAGGGAGGCGCTCGGCTCGCAAGCTGTCGTAGTAGGAGAGGGAAGAGACAAAGACCGGAACCGGCAGGCCCAGCTGCGTTGCAGCAACGACGACGCGGCGCCACGGGTCGATGAGGTTCTCCAGCTCGCCCTTGAAATACGGGTCCAAAATCAAGGCAGGCAGGTCGGCATTGTTGTCGTAGGCCTCACGGATGCGGTCGAGGAACTTCGCACGAATGATGCAACCACCGCGCCAGATTGTAGCCAAGTCACGTGGGTCCACGTTCCAGCCGAACTCCTCGGAGCCAGCCTTGATCTCATCGAAGCCCTGAGAGTAGGCAATGAGCTTTGCGGCATACAGTGCACGGCGAACGTCTTCGACGAACTCGGCCTTATCTACGTTGAGCTCGGTAATGGTTCCGGAGGGCAGCTGGCCCTCCTGGGCAGCTGCACGCTGAGCGGTGGCAGAGGAGAGCGCACGCGCGAACACCGATTCCGCAATGCCGGTGATCGGCACGCCCAGCTCGAGGCCATTAATGGCGGTCCAACGGCCGGTGCCCTTCTGGCCGGCGGCGTCCACGATGACGTCGACAAGCGGGGCACCTGTCTCCGGATCCTTTTGTGCCAGCACTTCGGCGGTGATCTCAATGAGGTAGGAGTCCAGGTCGCCGGCGTTCCACTCGCGGAAAACCTCAGCGATTTCAGCTGGTTCCATGCCTGCACCATAACGAAGCAGCTGGTATGCCTCACCGATAACCTGCATGTCGGCGTATTCGATGCCGTTGTGCACCATCTTGACAAAGTGACCCGCGCCATCCGGTCCAATGTGGGTCACACATGGCGTTCCGTCCACTTCTGCTGCGATCGATTCAAGGATTGGACCCAGGGTCTCCCAAGACTCTGCTGGGCCGCCAGGCATGATGGACGGGCCATTGAGCGCGCCTTCTTCACCACCGGAAATTCCCGCGCCGACAAAGTGACGGCCCTTAGCCGCCACCTCCTTCTCACGGCGAATGGTGTCCGTGAATAAGGCGTTGCCGCCATCAATAATAATGTCGCCCTCATCCATCGCCTCGGTGAGCTGATTGATGACGGCGTCGGTAGCCGCGCCAGCCTGCACCATGATGATTGCCTTGCGGGGGCGCTCGAGGGAGGCAACGAAATCTTCGACAGTTTCGGACGGGATGAAGGTACCTTCATCACCGTGCTCACTGATGAGCGCGCGGGTCTTTTCCGGACTGCGGTTGTAGACCGCGACGGTATTTCCGTTTCGGGCAAAGTTACGCGCGAGGTTGGAGCCCATTACAGCGAGGCCCACAACGCCAATCTGAGCAAGATCTGTCTTTTCAGCAGTTTGAGTCATGTCCACCATCCTACGTCACCGATATCCACTAACCTGGTGTGGCATGAAACACTCTGAAATCTTTGAAAAGTTTGTCGCGGTATCCCAAACACGGCCGCTCAACGCTGAGGAACTTGACATCATCAACTCTCACCCACAGGGGCTTGCCGGGCTCATCGGACTGCGCTTCACACACATCTCGGCTGATGAGATTCGCTCCGAGGTCGACGTCGTTCCAGACCACCACCAGCCGTGGGGCGTGGCGAATGGCGGGCTTTTCTGCACGATTACGGAGTCCACTGCATCTGTCGGCAGCCTCATTCTCGCGGGCAAGCCGGTTGTCGGCGTGAACAACAACACAGACTTCCTTAAACCGGTAGCCGAAGGCACCGTCAGCGCCGTCGCTACGCCGCTGTACAAGGGCCGCCGCACGCAGCTGTGGGAAGTAAAAATCAGCCAGGGCGATGTACTTCTCGCTGCTTCCACACTGCGCACCATGGTGGTGCAGTAGCCCCTACAGCCAGTTATTGCGCCGGAACCACCACCACATTCCGGCCACGACCAAGACCATGAGGCCAATTGCCCCGTAATAGCCCCAAGGAAAATGCAGCTCCGGCATGACATCAAAGTTCATACCGTAGATACCCGCCACGAGCGTCGGAGCGGCCCACATGCCAACCACCGCAGAGATCGTGCGCATGTCGGAGTTTTGCTGCATGTTGATTTTGGCGACGGAGGCGTCGATAAGCGAGGTCAAGCGCTCGTCAAAGCCCGCCACCTGGTCTTGAACGACGAGCTGGTGATCGTTGACATCGCGCAGATAGGAGCGAATCGTCTTCGGAATGAGATCCTTGTGGTCTGCGACCATCGCCCGCAAAGCCGGCGAGAGCGGCACGATCGCGTGCTTCATCTCCAGAATCTCTCGCTTAAACATGTAGATACGGTCAATGTTGGGCAGCGAATTCGGGGTGAAGATTTCTTCTTCTAGTTCGTCGACCTCGATGGCGATGAGGCGGCAGATCTCCGAATAGCGGTCCACCATCATGTCCAAAATCTTCCACGCGAGCGATATGGGGCCCTGCTCAACTAGGTCCTGTTCATCCTGAATCACGTAGGCTAAGTTGGGCAGCTTCGCTGAGTGACGGACCGTGATAATGAATGTGTCGCCGATGATCATCTGAATTTCACCCGTGGAGATGATCTGGCGCTTATCGGCAACTTCATCGTGGTCGCGGTAGTTCACTGACCGTGCCACCACGAAGAGCTGGTCATCGTAGCGCTCTAATTTCGGGCGCTGGTGGGCCTGGACCGTGTCTTCAACGATGAGTTCGTGGATGCGGAACTCAGCCGCCACCTTCGTCATCTGGGACTCTAAGGGCTCATGCAGGCCTACCCACACGAAGCCGCGGCCGTATTCTTCCACGGTTTGCAGCGCGCTGTGCGGGGTGAACTCACCGGGCAGTGCCTCGCCGTCGATGAACACTCGGCAGTGCTCAATGGCGCGCTCGACAGGCACAGAAAAACTCGGCGAATTATTGTCCGAAGTGTTTTTCTTGCGTGGCTTGAATGGTGACGGTACAGATGGCATCGTGTCTCAGCCTCCTTCGCTTCGTATAGGCGTTTTATAAGAGCGGCTAAATCTTACACCTCTAAAGGCCTATACTCGTTGTCATGCCTACCTGGAAAGAAGTAACTGCAGCGAATCCCGCCCATTCCCACAATTTTGCACGGAAATGGAAGACGCTACGGGCCCAGGGCAAGGATATCGATGGGGAAGCCCGGCTTATCGACGCCATGAGTGAACGCCACTCCCGCGTTCTCGACGCCGGCTGCGGTTCCGGACGTCTTGGCGGTGAGTTGGTAAAACGCGGGCATACCGTCGTGGGCGTGGACGTCGATCCCATCTTGATCGAACATGCGGTCAACGATTATCCGGAGGCCCGCTGGGAGGTAGGTGATCTTTCCGAGGAGGAAATCCCCGAGAATAACTTCGACATCGCCGTGGCTGCGGGCAACGTCATGACTTTCATTGCTACCGAAGGGCGTGAGGCGGCCTTGCGCAATGTGTTTAACGCGCTACGCCCCGGCGGCCGCTTCGTCGTCGGTTTTGGCGAGGGCCGCGGCTGGGGCTTTGAGGACTTCCTCGACCTCGCTCGCTCAGTGGGTTATCGGGTCGATTTCATCTTTGCATCCTGGGACATGAAGGTCTTTAAGGAGAATTCCACCTTCATGGTGGCCGTGCTTACCCGCCCAGGCGCCGATCTGCTGGGCTAACTTTGTGCCTCCGCGGCGAGGCGCCGGAGCCGGTGGCCGTGGTCAACGGGGCCGTGTCCGTGCCCGACGTGGAGCGCATCCGCATGCACGATCGCCTCGTGGAGCCATTCAGTTGCCCATACCAGTGCCTCGTCGAGGGATTGGCCCGCGCCCAAACGCGCCGCTAGGGCAGAGGACAGAGAGCAGCCGGTGCCGTGCGTGTTCTTCGTATCAATCCGCGGGCAGGGCACGCGCGTGATTTCGCCGGAAGGGCTTACGGTCGCGTTATCGGCCTGAGCACCATCGAGGTGCCCGCCTTTGACTACGACCCACGTGTCGTTCTCGTGGGCCCACTCGGTTGCAACAGAAAGAGCATCATCAAAGGTGCGCGGTTCTGCTACGCCCGCGAGGACTGCAAGCTCCGGCAGGTTGGGGGTGACCACTGTCGCGCGGCAAGCCAGCTCACGTACTGCGCGTTCCGCCTCCGGCTCGAGCAGGCGGTCACCGCTGGAGGCGACCATGACCGGATCGCAGACCACCGGCACACCCGTGGGGAGGGAAGTAATGAAGTCGCTCACCGCTTCGGTAATGGCAACAGAGCCCAGCATGCCGATCTTGACGGCGTCGATAGTCACGTCGTCCTTGACACTTTCCAGCTGTTCGCGCAAAAAGTCCACCGGTGGGGTGTGGATAGCGCGCACGCCCTGCGTATTCTGCGCCACCAGGGCGGTCACCACGGCCATGCCGTAGGCCCCAGCGGCCTCAAAAGACTTGAGGTCGGCGTGAATACCAGCGCCGCCCGTGGGATCGGTGCCGGCAATGCTGAGGACACGAGGCAGCGCAGGTTGGCTCACGGTTTTCTCCTTAAGCTAGGTTGGTCTTCCCTCTACCGTACATGGGCAAAGAGAAAGGAGAGAGGATATATCCTCTCTCCTTAAAAGACGCGTAAGACCTAGTGGAGGTCGCGGTCAATCACGTTGCGAGCAACGCGCTGCTGCTGGGTGATCTCCAGATTGCCGCGGTCGCGCGAGAAGGCGTTGAGCAGCCAGTGCAGCGCAACGAGGGTGCGGCTGCGGAAGCCAACGATGTAGAAGATGTGCAGACCAAGCCAGGAAATCCAAGCCGGGAAACCAGCGAACTCAGTCTTGCCCAGCTTGACCACTGCGTTGAAGCGGGAAATGACGGCCATGGAGCCCTTGTCGAAGTACTCAAACGGCTCGGCCTCGTTAGCGGTGGACTCTTCATCAATCTTGGCCTCGATGAGCTTGCCCACGTGGTTGCCACCTTGGATGGCCACCTGGGCCACACCCGGAAGGCGATTGAGGGAAATCATGTCGCCGACGATGTAGACGTTCTTGTACTCACCAACCGTGAGGTCCTCGTTGACAGAGACACGGCCGGCACGGTCCGCCTCCACACCTGCCTGGTCAGCGATAAGCTTGCCCAACGGGGAAGCAGCGACACCTGCGGACCAGATCTTGGTCGCGGCCTCGATGGTGACCTCTTCCTCAGTCTTCATGTTCTTGTAGGTGACGGCGTCAGCGGTGACGTCGGTGACCATGGCGTTGAGGCGCACGTCAACGCCCAGCTTCTCCAAGGTGCGCTGAGCCTTGCGGCCGAGGCGCTTGCCAAAGGGCGGAAGAACCTGCGGGGCACCATCCAGCAGGTAAATCTTGGCGGAGGAAGAACCGAAGTTGGAGTATTCGCCAGCAAACGTACGCTGTGCCAGCTCAGCAATCTGGCCGGTGAGCTCAACACCAGTCGGGCCAGCTCCGACGATGACGAAGGTCAGCAGCTTCTCACGCTTGGCAGGATCTTCTTCCAACTCAGCCTTCTCGAAGGCGGAGATGATGCGGGAGCGGATCTCGAAGGCGTCGTCAAGCGTCTTCATGCCCGGTGCGTGCTCGGCAAAGTGGTCGTTGCCGAAGTAGGATTGACCAGCGCCGGCGGCGACGATGAGGGAGTCGTAGCCGTAGGTGCGAACCGCGCCGTCAAGTTCTGCGGTGACGGTCTGATCCTTGATGTTGACGTCGGTAACCTCACCGTTGACGAAGTTGACGTTGTCCTGGTGGCGCAGGATCTGACGCGTGGATGGGGCGATCTCACCGGCGGAGATGACGCCGGTGGCGACCTGGTAAAGCATCGGCTGGAAGAGGTGGTGGTTCTTCTTGTCGATCAGGGTGATCTCAACATCCGCGTCCTTGAGCTTCTTAACGGCGTTGATGCCGCCGAAGCCGGCACCGATAACAACGACGTGGTGGCGGCCGTTACTAGGACGGTAGGGGGTGTGCGCCATGGTGATTGAATACCTTCCTTAAGAAAGCTAGATTATTTTACCCGAGTTAGTCTAAACCTTTCTAGCGGTACATGCATACTTTATGGGTTATTAACTGGCTTTTTAGGCCGCGCCTCCACCTTTTCGTGGCTCGCCCGTTTTAGTCTAAGAAAATACGTGTGTGCGATGAGGAAGGCTGGCTAGAGCGTGTATTCCCACTTGGCTTCGATTGACGCTGCGGCGTGGCCGGGCGTGGCCACCGTCCCTTCTTCACGCCTGCTGCGTTTCAAAAGCGACCGGTCGGAGGCGGAATTTGCGCAGGCGTGTTCCAAAGCTGGGGTCGAGTTGGACGGCGAGGACCCAGATCTAGCCGTGCTTCACGACGCCCTCTTCTCCCGCATCGCCGATTCAGGCTGGCTGGGCTTAGCCGAGTCTTATATGGCAGGGGAGTGGACGACGCCCGATTCCGATCGTTTGGTCAAAGTTCTCCTGCGGCTGCTGGGGGTGGGCTACCGGCCGAAGGCGAAAGAGCTTGCGGTGGAGACTTCGAGCCCGGGCGAGCTGCCTCTTGATGTGGTGAAACTGTATGCGGGTGATTCCCTCAGCCATTCGGGCGGCATCTTTGCTAGCGGCGTTCCCACAACGGTGCGTGAAGCGGTGCGCAGCTATAGTGCGCGGGTGGGGAGCAAAGAACCCAAAGAGCACTTCGTCGATGTGACAAGCGTGACCGAGCCGACGCACACCGACCGTGAGGACTTGGGCGATGCGCAGCGCCGCGCTGCACAGTGGCTTCTCGACGCCACCCGCACCGGCGCCGGCACACATCTTCTGGTTTATCCGGCGACTGGTCTGCAGGTAGCAATTCAAGCCGTTGCCCGGCGCGCCACCGTTGACGTCCTTACGGGGGATGCTGAGCAGCAGGCGCTGTTCGACGAACAACTACTCCTTGAGGGAGCCGCTGATTCTGTCCATGTGCAGGGCATCGAAACGGCGTTGCCCAATCCGAAGCAGTGGCGCGGGCGCTATGACGCGATAGTGAGCGTGGAGAAGCTAGAGACGCTATCGGCTCCCGAACGCCGGCGCTATGTGCAGATGCTGGATCGCTCGCTGGTCAGCGGTGGGCGAGTGGCCATGGGATCGCTCTTTGCTACCGAGGCGATGACTCCGGCCGCCCAGTCCGCGATTCAGGTTCTGCGAGCTTATATATGGCCTGGCCTGGATTACCCGACGCTGGAGGAGACCCACCGACTCTTCGATAGGCGCTCCAACCTGCGCATCATCGCTCAGACCCACACCGGAACCCACTACCTGGAAACGCTTCGTTACCAGCGCAGCTTCTTCGACGGGCGGCACCGCGAAGCTGCGGCAGCGGGCTTCGACCAGGTTTTCCGCCGCCTTTGGACGTTCCAGTTTGCTCTCCGCGAGGCGCTGCTCACCTTAGGGATGCTGGATGCGGTGCACGTGGTGGCGACCCACCGCAACCGCGGGGGTCGCCGTTAAGCGTCACCTCTTCTAGGGCGTGACGACCGGACGGGAGGCCCGTTCCAACAGCACTGCGATTGATTCATAGGTCCGTCCGGAGATCATCTCCAGGCCCATCTCGCAGGTGCGGTTATCGGAGACGAAGGCGTCGAAGTGTTCCGTGTCGAGAGAAACGCGCTCCTCGCGTGTGGCGGACTCGACGAGCTCCGGGTGCAGCATGACACGGTCACCGGCGGAGCCACAGCACATCGCGCCCTCCGGGACTTTGGCAGAGCCGCAGAGGTTTGCCAGGTCAACGAGCGCTTGGCTCATGCCCATGTGGTCAGTCGAGCAGGTTGGGTGTACGGCGATGCTGCCCATGTTTTTCACGATGGGCAGGTGTGGGGCGATTTCATCGCGCAGCCATTCCACGACATCGAGGATGCGCAGATCCTCCCAAAGCTTGCGGTCAGCAGGGGAGAGCACCTCAGGAACGGAATCTAGCAACCCGTGGGTGCAGCTGGCAGCATCGACCACGATGGGCAGCTGGCCGTGTTCCGACCAATGCCAGAGGTCGCGCACGATCTTTTGAGCCTGGTACTCAAATCCTTCCTTGTAGCCCTTGGACGACCACGGTGTACCACAGCAATCGCCCGCGACGTCCTCCGGAATCCACACTGGCTGGCCAGCGCGGCGTCCTAGTTCCACGATGGCGCGCGGGAGGTCGACTGAATCCTTGGCCGCGCCGGCTGGGCGGCCGAAGATGCGGTTGATGCAGGCAGGGAAGTAGAGTGCGCCAGCGCCCTCGCGCGGGGTTTCCGGCAGACGCGATGCGGCCTTCGGAAGCGGCCCCGGGACGGTGGGCAGCAAGTCGGGAGCTACCACGTTGCGAGCCATGTTGGCGCCCAGCTCGAGGGGCTTGTGGGGAATCTTGTTGGCGGAGATGATGCCAGCGCGGGCAAGCTTTTCCACCAGTTCCCAGCGCTGCGCCGTCGTCAGTGCCACCTTCTCGCGGGCCGGGGTAGCCTGTTGCGCGCGCAGCTGCTTCATGACCGCACCTGTATCGATGCTAATCGGGCAGGGGATAGAACAGGTGCCGTCTGCGGCGCACATGTCGACTGCGTCGTACTGGTACTCCTTCTGTAGCTGCGCCAGCACCTCCGAGCCTTCTTGCTGCCGGGCCATCTCGCGGCGCAGCACGATGCGCTGGCGTGGGGTCACCGTGGCGTGGCGCGAGGGGCAGACAGGCTCGCAGAAGCCGCACTCCACACACGGGTTGATTTCATTCTCGACCTTCGGGAAGGACTTGAAGTTGCGCAGGTGGATGGTTTGGTCGCGTGTAAGCTTCACGTTCGGCGCCAGGATGCCCTTGGGATCGATCATGTTCTTGACTTCCCAGAACAGCTCGAAGGCCTCTGTGCCCCACTCGTGCTCCAGGAAGGGAGCCATGTTTACGCCGGTGCCGTGCTCGGCCTTCATTGAGCCCTGGTACTTATCAATGACCAGCTCGGCCAGATCATCCAAGAACGCGGCATAGGACTCGCGCTCTTCCTCGACATCAAAACGCGGGGTGAAGAAGAAGTGCAGGTTGCCAAAAGCAGCGTGCCCCATGACGGATTCCGGGTAGCCATACTTGGCCTGCAAGTCCAACAGGTCTGCTGCGGCTTCGCCAACCTGAGAGGGCGGGAAGCAGACATCCTCGGTGATGTACGCCGTGCCGTTCGGGCGGTCTGCGCCCAGCAGGCCATAGAGGCCGTTGCGCAGTTCCCACGCACCGCGCATACCTTCTGCGGTGGTGAGGAATTCGAGGGGGCGGAGTAGTGGGGCGTCGGCAAGCACGGTGCGTAGGCGATCCATGGCCTTGTCCAAATCTGCCTCGTCGCTGCCGCCCACCTCGACGAGGAGTGCCGCGGCATCATCATCAAGGTTGCGCCAGGATTCCGGCGCATGCGCATAGTGTTCGGCCGAGCGGCGCATGACCGGGGCGACCAGGAGTTCGCAGGCTTCCGCGCCGGTTTCCATGATGGGGTGCACGTAGTTTGCGGCATCACGCAGGTTGGGCAGCTCGACCCACGTCGTGGCCTTCACACGCGGTAGCTTCACCGTGCGGATGACGGATTCCGTGATGGCGCCGAAGATGCCCTCGGAACCGATGAGCAGGCGCTTGAGGATGTGCACGGGCTCATCCTCGTCGAGGAAGGCGTCGATACGAAGACCATTGGTGTTGCGGATGGAGAACTTGGTGCGCAGGAAGTCCACCATCTCGGTATTAGCGCGCAGCTTGTCGCGGAAGGCCAGTAGATCGGCGTGGAGCTTCGGCTCCTGCTTGCGGAAGACCTCATCACCGCGCGAAGTATCCACGATGGTGCCCGAAGGTAGGACGAAGATGAGCTCTTCAATGCTGTGGTAGCTATCGCGCTCTAAAGAGCAGCGCATGCCGCCGGAGTTATCGGCCAGCACGCCACCGATGGTGCACACGGACGTGGATCCCGGGTCCGGCCCCAGCATGAAGCCGTGGCGGGAGAGTACCGCCTGGGCATCGCCCAAGATGACGCCGGGGCGGGACCACAGCTTGCGGCCTTCTTCGCGCACCTCCATGCCGCCGAAGTGGGTTTTGACATCGACGAGGATGTCATCGCCCATGGCCTGGCCGTTCAGCGACGTTCCTGCTGCGCGGAAGGTCATGTGGCGATCGTGAGTATCGCAGTACTTCATCAGCGCAGCGAGGTCCGTGGCGTTGCGCGGGGAGACCACGATGTTCGGGATGGAGCGGTAAGGGCCGGCATCAGAGGAGAAGCGCACGAGGTCGCTGAGACGTCCGTGCACGTTCTCGTGACCAACGATGGCTTCCATGTCCGCCACCAGCTCGGCGGGGGAGCCGTTCTTGTAGTGTGCAGAAACCGCGTCGGCCTGGCTCGTGGTGCCGGCTGGGCGGGAGAAACGAGAGGAATCGGGGCTTAAAAGCTTGGACATATTTCTAATCTATCGCGTGACAGTAAATCTGGACCAAAACGGGTACGTGAGGTTCATCATATGGGATACTCAATTCATCTAGTGAGACATACTCTGGAAAGGAAACACCATGACGAACCCGCGTACAGAGGGGGAGACCGGCGAGAAACTCGCCGTCTACATCTTTCCCATCGTTATTATTGCCTGCGCCATTGTCGCCTTTGTGAGTCCCAGTACCTTTGAACCGGTGGGGCAGTACACCTCGCAGTTGCTCATGGTCATCATGTTTTCCATGGGCCTTACCCTGACTATTCCGGACCTGGCCCTAGTGGCGAAGCGCCCGCTGCCCATCTTCTTGGGCGTTATTTGTCAATTTGCCATCATGCCGACGAGTGCTGTGCTCGTGGCGAAAATGCTAGGGCTTTCCGACGCCGCCACTGTCGGCCTGATCCTCCTCGGGTCTGTGCCCGGCGGTACTGCCTCCAATGTGATGGCCTACCTGGCTAAGGGCGATGTAGCGTTGTCGGTGGCGATGACTTCGGTGTCAACCCTCGTCTCGCCGATCATGACGCCGGTGCTCATGCTGTGGTTGGCGGGACAAACCGCAGAGGTTGACGGTGCCGGCATGGTGTGGTCGCTGGTCCAGACCGTCCTCATTCCGGTGGGCCTGGGCCTGTTGCTGCGCGTGATTGCTACTAAAGCTGTGGACAAGGTTCTGCCGGCCTTGCCGTGGGTGGCCATCGCTGGCATCGGCGGCGTGGTCATGGCGGTGGTGTCAAAGTCCCAGGACAAGCTCGTGACCGTGGGGCTCGTGGTATTCGTGGGCGTGGCTATCCAGAATCTCATCGGATTTCTTTTCGGCTACTATCTGGCGAAAATTGCTCGCCAGCGCGAGGCAGCGGCACGCACCACGGCAATTGAAGTGGCGACCCAGAACTCCGGTCTGGCCTCGGCATTGGCGCTGCAGTTCTTCACTCCGGAGGCGGCGATTCCGGGTGTGGTCGCCGCGGTGTGGGCAAATATTACTGGTGCGCTCTTCTCCGCCATCGTGCGCCGTAAACCCATCGAGGAAGATGCGAAGGCTGCTGAAGCTGCTGTTACTGCGTAGTTTCTAGGCAGGCTGAGTAGATTAAGGGCTCGTGATAGGTGGTTGGCACTTTTGGCAGCAGTGGGGCACAACCACCCATGAATGGCGCCCGCAGGCGGTGTCAGGTGAAGCGTGACGTGAGTAGAGCCCGCAACGCCGCAATAAAAATCTCCCCGACCTTGGTGCTTCAGACCAGAAAGAGTCGGGGAGATGTTTGTATTTAAAGACCTAAACCTGGGACAGGTCCTGATCCTTTAGCTCCTGCATCATGAGGATGGCGATGAGGGAGATGAAGCAAACGATAACCAGGTAGTAGCCCACGTAGCTCACGTTGTATGTGCTTACGAGCCACGTTGCGATGAACGGGGCCACGGCGGCGCCGAGGATAGAGGACACGTTGTACGCGATGCCGGAGCCGGTGTAGCGCACGTTGGTGGGGAAGAGCTCTGGGAGAACGGCGGACATAGGGCCGAAGATGAGGCCCATGATGAACATGCCAACGACCAGGAACCCAAGGACGGAGTTGCGGTCAGCGTGCGCAATGCCCAAGAAGTACGGGAAGCTGAAGCCGAAGGCAATCATGATAAGCGAGGTTATGGTCAAGATCGGCTTGCGTCCGTACTTGTCCGAGAGCATGGAGGACACCGGAATGCCGATGATGAACATGAAGATAGAGATCAGTTGGATCTCCAGGAACTCCAGGTAGGGGATGCCCAAACCCAGCTCCTTGGTCTTATCGCCAATACCGTAGGAAAGGATCCAGGTGGTGACCAGGTAGAATAGGGTGTAGCAAGAGACCATCACGAAGGTGCCAATGATCATCGGCTTCCATGCTGTGCGGAAAGCCTCCACCATAGGGGTCTTGACCTTCTTGCCTTCATCAACGGCCTGCTGGAAAACCGGTGTTTCTTCCAGGCGCAAGCGGACGTAGAGACCGATGAGCACCATCACAGCAGAGGCGAGGAAGGGCAGGCGCCAGCCCCATTCCATGAAGGTGCCGGTGGTATCGCCGCGCGAGTAATCCATGGTGGCTACGAGCGTCAGGAAGAAGCCATTGGCCAGTAGGAAGCCGAAGGGTGCGCCAAACTGCGGCCACATGGCGGCAAAAGCTCGTTTACCTTCCTTCGCGGTCTCGGAGGCCAGCAAAGCTGCACCGGACCATTCGCCGCCCAGGCCCAAACCTTGGCAGAAGCGCATCAGGGCCAGCAGGGCCGGCGCGATAATGCCTGCGGTTTGGTAGGTAGGCAGGATACCAATGATAAAGGTGGCAATGCCCATCGTCAGGAGTGCGCCAACGAGCGTGGCTTTGCGGCCGATGCGATCGCCGAAGTGCCCAAAGAGCAGTGAGCCCAGTGGTCGAGCGATAAAGGCAAGGCCGAAGGTTGCAAAGGACTGCAGCAGGGCAACGGTCGGATCCTCAGTCTTCGGGAAGAAGAGGAAAGGAAAGACGGCTACGGCTGCCGTGGCATAAATGTAGAAATCATAGAACTCGATGGTCGTGCCAATAGTTGAAGCCACGGCCACACGCACACGGTCACGTTTGGTGAGCTGCTGTGCTGGGGCCGCTGCGTTTGGCGGTGTTGTGCTGACGGCGGTCATGTGAGAGGCGCCCTCCTTGATTATTTCGATAGGTCGATTGGTTGTGAGGGAAACACTACCGTCCCACGCAATGAAATAAAAGTCTCAATGGGTGAAAAATTTTTCTTGGGTAAGTTTTTGCATTGGGCGGGAAGTGGGCGCGTCGATTATCTGACATAATGTACATTATCGGACAATGTTTAAGGCAGTGGGCCAAGCGTGGTCTTTTAGCTAAACCTGGCCGGGTCCAGTGCGGGCCTTGACCGTGAGGTGTCGGTGTCCGTGGATTGTTGTGGCGCTGTGACGGGTGTGCTGTCCCCATCTTGCCGCCGTTCGGTGCTTAGGTGTCGAGACGTCCGCCTTGCAGTTTCTGGAATGCTTACTGTTCCTATATTGCGCTGTTGTTGTGGCATGACACTTTTCTGCTGATGCGCGGCTTCCTGCTTTTGTCAGTTTCCGGGCAGTCCATTTGCGTGCTCTTTATTGGCCTCAAGCAATGCACTGTACGCGTACGGGGTTAACCGCTGACAGCTCGTGACGTTCCCAATTTGCATCCCCTGTTTGCCGTGCGGCCGAGTCCCCTTATCGCCCAAATATAGTCACAGTTACGTAATTGGCCTATGTTCCTCTGTGGCTGTACCGAGTGCGAGTTTTAGCGCTGACGGTAGGCGATCACCAGCTGTACCGCCGTAAGGACTACGAGTAGCACTGAGAAGGCAGCGAGGAGCTTCATGTCTTGGGTCCAAATGAAGATGCTGAAGCCTGCGAGCACGACGAGCCGGATCCACAGGACTGGAATGAGATGGCGAGATTTCATAAGGAACCGTAGCTATTTCTTCTCAAAAGTTACGCGGACATTGATCTCGCCGGTTTCCGAGATTCGTGCGGCGATCATCTCTGGAGTCTCAATTCCGTAGTCGAGACGGTTAACCGGAATATCGCCGCCCAGGATGATGGTGCCACCATCGCGAACCACCTGGAAGTCCTGCGTCACGCTCTTGGTTTGACCGTGGATGGTGAGGTCACCTGTGAGTGGGATGGTAACCAGTGAGCCGTCGTCAGGCACGGCGGAGACATCAGCCGGCTCGGTCAACGTAAAGGTGGATTCTGGATACTTTGAGACCTCAAAGAGCTTCGTCTTCATGTTTTGGTCGCGCACCTTTTTATCCGTGGTCAAGGAGGACATGTCCACGGCGATGCGCGCCTTCTCGACGATGCCGTGCTGAATGGTAGCCTGCCCGGTGACGTGCTTGGTGGAACCAGACGTCGTGCGCTTATCTGCCGGGAGGATTTCGTCGATAGTAAACCCTGCTGAGGTGTGGTTATGTGCCGAACCTTGCGCCACCTGCCATTCGCCGTCGATGTCCGTTGTTGCGGCTTGGACCTTATCCGCGTTGATCGGCTCGGTCTGGACGCCACGGCCCATGATCAAAGAGAACGCTAGCGGTCCAAGGGCCAGTGCCGTTGAGGCCACAATCAGGATCACGAAGATGCTGACAATCAGTTTGCGGTTGCCTAGTACAGATTTCATGTGCTATCTCAATTCCTCAAGCTTGCGAGCCAATGTGACCAGTTCGGCACACAGTTCTTCCATTTCTTCAGCGCTGGCGCTTTCCGACGCCGCCGTGGCGACGTCCTCGGCACAGCATCGAAGCTCGAAGAGGCCGTCACGAAGTCGGTCGGCCTTCTCCGGAGTCAAGATGACAGCGTTGGCTGGAATAGGCGTCCCTGCGACGTTATGGCGCTGTTCGTACGCGCGTTGCTTGCACGAGGGCGAGCAAAACTTGCGAGGCCTTCCTCGGCCGCCCTGGGCGATCTCTTTGCCGCACCACTGGCAGGTAGCCGAGCCGCGCCTTGTTGGCTTTCCGGGCTGCGGATCCTGTGTACCAATCACCTCACACACCTTAGCCCATTAAACCGAGGGTGGGAACAAAGGCAGTGGGCCGTTCGTTATAATGATTGTTCTCTGGGTGATATGGGTCGACCCTGATCACTTCCCTACCTCAACACGTGAAAAGGATGATGTTGCATGGCAGATCGCGTACTCCGTGGCAGCCGCATGGGCGCAGTGAGTTACGAAACCGACCGCGACCACGACTTGGCCCCACGCCAAATGGTGAAGTACCGCACCGAAGACGGCGACATCTATGAGGTGCCCTTCGCTGACGATGCGGAGATCCCCGAGGAGTGGATGTGTAAGAACGGAAAACTCGGCACCCTGGTTGAAGGCGAAGGCGTCGAGTCCAAGCCCGTGAAGCCACCGCGGACCCACTGGGACATGCTGCGCGAGCGCCGCTCCATTGAGGAGTTGGATGAACTTTTGACCGAGCGCATTGAGAATCTTCGTTCTCGTCGCCGCGCGGCCGCCCGTCTGCTCAAGGAACAGAAGGCGCAGGAAGAAGGCGAAGCTTAGAGGGCTTCTAGGAAGCCCACAAAGACCACAGGGTAGCGGATCCACGATGACGTGGATACCGCTACCCTATTTTCGGCTTTAGGCCAGCTGGCGCGCACCGCGTTAGGAAGAAGAGCTATCGGGTGATTGCGAATTGAGTTCGGGCCATTGCAGCACTAGCTCGGCGAGATAGACCGCGAGAGCTGGGCCCAGCACCGCGAGGAAGAACAGGTAGCCTCCCCACTGCGCTGGGAAAAAGACGGGATACAGAACAAGCACTATGCCAGGCAATACTGCCAATAGAGTACGCGGTAGGTGCCCTACCGCCTTCATTATGGCCTGTGTGCTTCTTTGACGGAATCCGAGCCCCGGCGCATCGAGATGGAAGAACCATACGCTGACACAGCCCAATACGATAAGCCCCGAGATCAAGGCTGCACGCAGTATCAGGCCCATTGAACCCAGATCTGCCTTGGCAATAATGGCGAATTCATACGCGGCTAAGGCGGCGACGGCGAGGCAAATCAACCACCATGCGGTGTTGACCCCGGGACGCGTCAGAAGGCCCCGAACGAAGGCTGAGCCGCGGCGAGAACCTTCCTCCCGGACCATCTGCCCGGTCACCGCATGGGCGGTGCGCAAGGACATTCCCCCGGTGAACACGGGAAAGCACGTGATCACCAAGAGAACATTCACGATGACTAGGTCAGCGAAGAGGCTCAGAGCAGCGTAGAACTTCGATTCGGGGCCGAGCATGCGATTCATGGTTTTCTAACCTATCGCACCGGTTTAACCCTTCACGGCACCGGCAGCCACACCTTCGATGATGTGCTTCTGCGTGGAGAAGTAGAAGATGACGATGGGGATGATGGCCAGTACCAGCATGGCCATCATGGCACCCATATCGCGGTTACCGTTGGAGCCAACGAAGGACTGGATGACCACCGGGATGGTCTTGTATCGCGTGGACAGACCGATGACCAAGTACGGCAGCAGGTAGTCGTTCCACACCCACATGGCGTTGAGAATGGCCACGGTAATGGCAGTCGGCTTGAGCATGGGCCACACCACACGGAAGTAGTTTTGGATCGGCCCACAACCGTCGATCATCGCGGCTTCCTCGACATCCAGAGGGATGGACTTGACGAAGCCCGCAAACATGAACACCGACAGACCGGAACCGAAACCGAGGTAAAGCACCACGATACCGATCGGGTTGTTGAGGTGAAGCATGTCTGCAATCTTGACCGTCGGGAACATGACCATCTGGAAGGGGATGATCATGGAGACCACGAAGAGGTAGTACAGAAGGTTTGTCCACCACGTCTTGACGCGCGTGATGTAGTAGGCGGTCATCGCGGAGAAGAACACGATGACGATGACGGACAGGATCGTGATGATGAAGGACCACAAGGTCGCTTCCAAGAATCCCTGCTTGGTCAAGCCCACCATGAAGTTCTCGAAGCCGACCCACGTTTCACCGATGGGAAGCGAGAAAGGATCGGAGGAGATAGCGAACTTGGACTTAAAGGAGTTGATGAAGATGAAGAGGATCGGCCCAAGGAAGACGATGGTGAAGAACACCAGAATGGCGTAGACCACGAACTTGGCGCCGCCAGACATCCGAGTCTTATTATCCGAGGGAAGCTGGTGGTCCTTCTTCTTCGAGGCCGGAACGGCCTGCGCTGAAGTGCTGGTAGTCATAACTTAAGCCTCGATTTCCTTGGAGCGGGTCGCGCGCAGCTGGAAGTAAGCGATGACGACCACAACGACGACGAAGATGACAGCCTTGGCCTGGCCGACCCCCTCGACATTCATACGGTTAAAGAGCGTGTTGACGATGTTGAGCGCCACCATCTCAGTTTGCCCGCCAGGAGCGCCGTTGGTCAGCGCCAAGTTCTGGTCGAAGAGCTTGAAGGAGTTCGACAAAGTCAGGAAGAGGCAGATGGTAATCGACGGCATGACCATCGGAATAGTGACGTGGCGCAGCATCTCCCACTTATTGACACCGTCGAGCTCGGCAGCCTCGATGAGCTCGGGCGGGACGTTCTGGAGGCCGGCGATATAAATGATCATCATATAGCCGATCAGCTGCCAGTTAAGCAGCATGATGAGGCCGGCGTAGCCAAACTTCCAGTCCGCACTAATCGTTGTGGAATAGTGCGAGAGCACGGCGTTGATCATGGTCTGCCAGGTATAACCCAGCACGATGCCGCCGATGAGGTTCGGCATGAAGAAGACTGTGCGGAAAAAATTGGTACCGCGGAGTTTGCGAGTAAGCATCCACGCCAAGAGGAAGGCGAAGACGTTGACGGTGATCACGGAAACGATGACCACGAGGACGGTGAAACCGAAGGCGGAGATGAAACCTTCGCGTTGGGAGAAAGCTTTGACGTAGTTGTCGATGCCAACCCATCTGGCGTTGGTGATGGTGGTGAACTTCGTAAATGAGAGGAAGAAACCCACGATGAACGGCACCAAGAAGGCAATCATGAATGCCAGAAGGGTGGGCAAGACAAAGACTGGGAAATACTTCTTCAGCGTTGCTTGCATGGTGGTGAAACCTTAACTTCAGGTGGTGCCACACGTTTCCCAGCGGGAAGGCGGCGAGGAGAAGAGGCTGAGGATGCGGAGAACCAGTCGCGCACGTGCCACCGGCGTGGGCCACAATCCTCACCTACTCCCCTCCCCGCCCTCCAATGCCGGAAGACGTTTGGCGAGGGGATTGGGACTTTAAAGATTTAGCCCCAGTTAGATTCCTTCTCAGCAGCCCAGTTGTCCTTGAACTGCTTGACGACGTCCTCCCACTTCAGCGTTCCGGAGGCGTATTGCGACAAGGCCTGGCCGAAGTCATCCTTGAATTGCTGCGACGGGAAGTACTGGAAATTCCACGGGTAGGTGGTCAGATCCTCGTTAGCGATAGCTTCCGCGACCTGCTCAGCAAGGGGATCATTCGGGGTGTCTTCAGCGGTGTAGCTTTCGAACGGTGCGATGAAGCCCAGGTCCTTCACCACGTGCTCCTTGCCAGCATCAGAGGTAAACAGCCAATCTACGAAGTCCTTAGTGGCTTGCTGGTCGACCTCAGAGGCCTCAGAGTTCACGCCCAAGTAGTTCTCGGTGCCGACGTTGATGCCGTACTTTTCTTCGTCTGGCAGACCCATGTACATGGGCAAGAACTTGATCTTGTCTTCCTTGACCACGTTGCCAGAGGTCTCGGAAATCTGGGACCATGCCCAGTTACCGTTCTGAACCATGGCGGCCTTACCCTGCGCAAACTCAGCCATGGAATCAGACACCGTCTTAGAAGGTGCAAGAGACTTTTCTACGGTGGAGTTATCAAGGTAGAGGTCGAAGAGATTCTTGTACTCCTTGTTGTAGGAGAACTCGATATCGTTGGTGTCCTCGACGTTCTTGTCCTGGTACTCCTGCCAGATCGGAGCGTTAGCCAAGTGGGTCTGCCAACGCCAGTCTTCACCGGAGGTCAGTGAGGTGGAGGCGAAGGCGCCCTCGATACCGAGCTCGTCCTTCTTTGCCTGCATATCCTCGGCGACTTCCTTGAGCTTTTGGTAGCCCTTGATTTCATCCGTGGACTTGATCTTCGCGCCGGAGGTGGCGATGTACTTGTCGAAGATCTCGTCGTTGTAGATGATGCCGAAGCCTTCGACGGCGAACGGGACGCCGCGTACCTCTCCGTCCTCGGTGGTTAGCGGTGGGATGTCGTCGGTGAGCTGCTTAGCTACCTCAGTGTCCGACATATCCGCCATGTAGTCTTGCCAGGTGATGAAGCCAGCAGGTCCGTTGACCTGGAAGAGAGTCGGGGCTTCATCCTTACCGATTTCCGCCTTGAGGGTCTGCTCATAAGAGCCGGAGGCGGCGGTAACGACCTTGACCTTGACACCGGTTTCTTCAGTGTAGGCCTTTGCGATTTCCTGGTATGCCGCGTCCTGTTCAGGCTTGAAGTTCAGGAAGTAAACATCGCCTTCCTCGTCGGTGGAGCCTGAGCATGCGACGAGACTTGCGGCGGCGAGCATGGATGCCATGCTGATGGATGCGATGCGAGTAAGACGCTTCATGAGGTCCTCATCTTTCTTGATGAAAAGCGGGATGGTGGGCCAGGGATAGATACCCGGCTCGTATTCGGTTGTGTCTGGGAGACCTCCCGTAACGAAGGCTTCTTCCCAGCGCCACCAAGTGCTTCATAGCGGATCGTAGTCCGACTATGAACTGGTTAGCCTGCCCTCCATCTTAGTGAGGTAGTCCACATATTCAAAAGAATTCGGACATAAAACACCCGATTGTGACCATATCCATATTCGGGCATGGAAACCCTCCCCATTTATGGGGCAATCGGGCTTAAAACTTACAAAACATATAAAAAGCAGTTGAAAAAGTCTGGTTGGATTTGAGATTGCGGGCGTTGTTGGGACACGCGAGAGGTTATGACAAGTCTTCGTCTGCCGGGGGCGTGTTGAGGAGCCGGGCCTCAGCACGGCGGGCTGGTAGTACAGACGCCAGATAGGATGCCGTGGCCTCCGCGAGCGTGACGGCCTCTCCCCTTTCCTGGGCGAGGAACCAACGGTGATCGACTATCTCGTGGAAGATTTGTGCCGGCTCAAGCTTGTCTAGCATCTCTTCGGGCACGGCAGCGATAGTCGGCTCATACTCATGCGTCATCCACAAGTGCGCGGCCTGGGTAAGGCCGACGTGAGGCCCACATTCCACGGCCTGGTAGGCCTGGATGGAGCCCAGAAGGCGTTGGGCTTGATGCTCTTCGACGCTGAGTCCAGTTAAGCTCAACAGCTCTGCACGATAGTGACCCGGATCCACCACTACGGGCCGGATTCGCACCACCTGCCGAGAATCGTCCTTGGTTACCTTGAGCTCCCCTACATCAAAGCCCAGTTGGTTGAGGCGGTCGATTCTCTCGGAGACGCGCCAGTACTCACTGGCATCCACGGCCTCCTCAGCGGTGAGTTCTGTCCACAGCTCAAGATAGGAACTCTCGACAAGGCTGCCTAGTGTAATGACATCGATAGACCCATCCAAGCATTCACCCGCCTGTAGGTCCATGAGCTCGCCGATGATGTTGACGCGGGCAATGTCGACGTCGTAAAGCCTGCGTGATTCGGAGAGGTTGGGTTGGAACTCGCCCGTCTCGGCATCGACAAGATAGGCGGAATAGGTCTCAGCATCGCGCCGAAAGAGAGTGTTGGACAGTGACACATCGCCCCAGTAGAAGTTGAGCAGATGCATCCGCACCAACAGCACGGACAGGGCGCGGATGAGCTTCTCCGCTTCCACGACCGTGAGGTGCCGAGAGAAGATCTCGCGATAGGGCAGGGAGAACTCCAAGTGCTCGGTTACCAAAGCTGCGGTGAGTTCCCCGTAGTCTTCCTCTGCCGGATGGCGGCCGGTGATCACGGCTACGGGGCGCACACTAGGGGCGCCAAGGCGCTGCAGTTCACGCAGCATCTTGTACTCGTGGTGGGCGGTACGCGCACCAATTTCTTTGACCGCGACGATGCCACGGTTGATCCCCACGAACCGCACGATATGCCGGGAAATACCCCTGGGCAATGCGGCGATGAGAGCATCGGGCCACTGCTCTAATGGTGTGTCCCAGGGCAGCGTCAGCAGTGCCGACGCGTACGTCGACGAGGTGATGCTCATGGACTCTTTCATGGTGAATCACTCCACCTTTTCTGCTGACTATGGCTGAAACTGTCCTATTCATTACGTGCCGCGGGGCAGCCGGCACGGGGGCTTAAGGAAGGCGCTTGCCGGTCGACGCCGAGAAGTTGTGCTGGCCACCCTCCACGATGCGCGCGTGGAAAATGCTGCCCGGGGCCGGCGCGGTGTTCGGCGCAGCGCGGACGACGATTTGGCCGGACTCGGGGACGTCCTCGCTTGAGGATCCAAGGTCGCCCTCGCCCACCAACTTGCCGTAGAGGAAGGAATCAGAACCAAGTTCCTCCACGAAGTCGAGCTTGATCGGGATGGAAAGATCTGTGGACTCGCCCTCCGGAATGATCTCCAGTGCTTCCGGGCGGAAACCGATGGTGATGCGGTCATTATCCTCGGGCGTCATCGCGGCAAGGGTTTCCGGGGAAAGCTCGATGCGAGCGTGGCCAGAGGTGGCGTCACCATCCTTGACTGAGAAGGTGCCCAAGTTCATGGCTGGGGAGCCGATGAAGCCCGCGACGAAGACGTTGGCGGGGCGGTCATAAAGCTCGCGGGGCGCGCCAACCTGCTGCAGGTAGCCATCCTTCAGCACCGCGATACGGTCACCCATGGTCAAGGCCTCCGTCTGGTCGTGGGTGACGTAGACGGTGGTAACTCCAAGCTTGCGCTGCAGGGCTGCAATCTGCGTACGCGTCTGAACACGCAGCTTGGCATCGAGGTTAGACAGCGGCTCATCCATGAGGAAGACCTGCGGGTTACGAACAATGGCGCGGCCCATGGCCACACGCTGGCGCTGACCACCGGACAGGGCCTTCGGCTTGCGCTCCAAGAATTCGGTCAGGCCCAAGGTAGCGGCTGCTTCGTCGACGCGCTTATTGATCTCGTCTTGGGACTTGCCGGCGATCTTCAGTGCGAAGCCCATGTTCTCGCGCACGGTCATGTGTGGGTAGAGAGCATAGTTCTGGAAAACCATGGCGATGTCACGGTCACGCGGTGCAACGTGGGTGACGTCCTTGTCTCCGATGTAAATGGCACCGTCAGTAACGTTTTCCAAACCGGCCAGCATGCGCAGTGTGGTGGATTTACCACAGCCGGAAGGACCGACGAGGACGAGGAACTCGCCATCAGCGATTTCCAGGTTGAATTTCTTGACGGTGGGTTCCTTTGCTCCCGGGTAGGTCAGGGATGCATCTTTGAACGTTACGGTTGCCATAGCAAAATCTCCTCCATCGACAGGTACGTGCCGAACGATCCGTAGTGTGAGAAACAGTGAAGTAAATCACTGTGCACCAGCTACAGTGCTACTTATGACATTAGCACTAGCACTGGTAACTACGGCAAAAGCCCGGAAACCATAACGGGCTTCCGGGCTGGTTCTTATTCCTTACGCGCGTGTATGAGGCGCCATGAGCATCAAATTAACGCTTGAGGGTGCCTTTCACCAGGTTGGAGACTTCGGAAACAAAGTCGGCCACGGCATTCTTTGCCGTGTTGACCTTCGGGCCAAGCTCCAGGTCCTTGACCGTGCGGGAGCCGATCTTCGAAACCTCCGAGGTGAAATCGCTGATCTGCTCGGAGCGGTGAGCCACGCCCCACTTGGTTACTTCGAGCAGGGAATCCTTGACAAAGGAGCCGTCCAGCTTGGATTCGCCAAGCTCGCGCTCGGTAAAGGTGATCGGAACCTCACGGACATCGAAGCCATCCTTAATGGCGCGGAAGGCAACGTCCACCTGGAAGATGTATCCGGCGTTGGAGAGCTCTTCAAAGTCGAGGTGTTCAAGCAGCTCGCGCCGGAAAGCACGGTAGCCAGCAGTCATGTCATTGATTCCGGCACCCAGGGCAACCGAAATGTACTTGTTGCCCAAGCGGGAAAGCAGCTCGCGGTTGGCAGGCCAGTTCACTGTCTCTCCGCCCGGTACGTAGCGAGAGCCAATGACCAGATCTGCGCCCTTCTTGATTTCTTCAAGCAAGAGGTGGAGCTGCTCCGGCGCGTGGGAGCCGTCGGCGTCCATTTCGCACAGAACCTGGTAATCCTTCTCCAGTCCCCACTCGAAGCCGGCGATATAAGCGCCAAGAAGGCCACCCTTGCCTTCACGGTGCAGCACGTGCAGGTGAGAATCCTCAGCGGCCAGCTTGTCTGCGGCCTCTCCGGTGCCATCCGGGGAATTATCGTCCACGATCAGGATGTGAACCTCGGGAGTGGCCTTGCGCACGCGGCCGGTGATCAGCGGCAGGTTCTCAATCTCGTTGTAGGTGGGGATGATGACCAGAGTAGATTCGTGGGTCGAGCTCACTAGTTCCTTGCTCCTTTAGGTTTCTGCTTTAAGACGCGCTGCGTCGTCCGGACAAGCGGGTGGAATAGATCGCAAACAGCGCGCAGACCGTTCCAATAATAGTCATGAGCCACTGCAGGAGCGAACCATAACGCACCGCAAATGTACGCCCTTCTCGCAGCGGAAGTTCCTCTTCGAGATAAGCCGGTTCAAAGATACCGCTGTCTTGGCTCACTGAACCATCGGGGTGCACGATGGCTGAGACTCCAGATGTGGCGGCCACAACCACGGCTCGGTCCGCTTCTATCGCGCGCAGGCGGCTCATGGCCAGCTGCTGGTAGGTCATGTCAGAATCGCTGAACGTGGCGTTATTTGTCGGCGTCGTGAGAATCTGTGCGCCGTTATCGATTGCCGTTCGGAACGCCTGGTCAAAGCTGACCTCATAGCACGTAGCAACGCCCACTGCAGTCCCGGCCATGGTCACCACGCCTGACCCGTCACCGGGCTTCATATCGCCCGCTAGGTCTACCAGATCAGTGATCTTCCTAAAGAAATCGCGCATCGGCATCGTCTCACCAAAGGGCTGCAAGTACTTCTTGTAGTGGTGTTGCCCCACCGAGCCATCCGGGTTGAATACCTGCATAGTATTGCGCGCGCCGACCTCATCTCGGGTGAGAGTTCCGACCAAGATGGGGGCGTCGATGTCGTGGGCGGCGCCGTCGATAAGCGCCCGTGCGTCCTCGTTGGCAAAAGGATTGATGTCGGAGGAGTTCTCAGGCCAAATGACGATGTCTGGCTCAGCGCCATCCTGGGCTGCCTGCTCAGTGACGCGGACGTGGTTATCCAACACTGCGCGGCGTTGCGCTGCAAAGTCAAGGCCCAGCCGCGGGACGTTTCCCTGGACGGCGGCTACCGTGACCGTGCCTGTGGTGTGGTTCGGTCGATTCACGCCTTGCGCTGCGATGAGCCCTGCAAGAAGCGGCACCGCCAGCAAGGCACAGGCCAACCGTGGTGCGCGCGTAAGGCCCACCACACCCGCGGCGACGCAGACGACCGCAAAGCTAATGAGCGCAGGCCCACCCCATGGGGCAAGGTTGGCAAGCGGCCCTTCAATCTGTCCCCACGCCAGACGTACCCAGGCAAACCCCCCAAAGGGCACGGAGGAGCGCAGCATTTCCACCGCCACATAAAAGAAGGGAAAAAGTGCGAAGCCATAATTCAGGCGCAGCAACGCTGCCCCGCCGACGCCGAGGAGGATGCTGTACAAGGACAGGAAGATAGCGAGCGCAATATAGGGCATGTTGCCCACGAGCTCACCAATCCACGGCAGGGTGAATAGATACAAGACAGCGCTATGGACCACAGCGATGAGCGCCGCCCACCCTAAATGCAGGGGCTTTCGCCAAGGAGATAACGCAGCCACCAACATGGCCACCCCAATGATTCCCGCAGCCCACCAGCCGCGCGGCTCCACCGACAGATACGTGACCGCGCCCGAAAGAGCTGCGAGGACAAGCCGGGCACACACAGCGAGCACTATTTATTTCCGTCCTCAAAGTCTTCGGGCTTGACGTGTTGGGTCCATGTGCGGATTTCATCTTCATCGAGGACTTCGTGCGTTTGGTCCGCTTGTCCCCTGCTTCCCATGGCGCTGCCGGCAGCGCCCGCACCGAAGTTTCCAAAGGATCCATAGGAGTCGCGGTGCTGCGCCATGGGTGAGGCCTCGTAAACGCGCACGCCCATGTCTTCGATTTTCCGGAACATCGACGCAGCAAGAAGCGTGCGGATGATGGAACGCGTTGGCGCAAAAATGAGCAGAACCCCGATGATCGTGGAGACGAAGCCGGGCAGCGAAAGCAGGATTCCGCCCACCATAGTCAGGCCGACGTTGCCGGCTGTTTTACCTGGAGTGGGATCCTCCATTACATAGACTCCGTCTTCGGTCTGGCGGATGCGGCTGACCATCATGCGGCGAACTTCCCAGCTGGCTATCGTCATACCGAAGAGCATGGTCAGCGCCAAGGCTAGTAGTGCCCACAGCACACCAATCCACTCGGCAACTGCCCAAAACGCCAGGGTTTCGAGGAGGATGTACACGATGAACAGAAGAAACGGCATGCAGCCCACCATACTTGCTGGACCTGCCGGTTCGCTGGTGACTCTCCCGGAGCGATTAGACTGACCCACCATGTCCCTTCCCGAGTCGAAGCATTCCGAATCCGATACCTTGCGCTTCCATCCCGCCGGTGGTGTTGTCACCCCCGAGCAGTGGCTTGTCCTAGGCCAGGCCGCCAGGGAATATGGCGATGGCCATGTGTACCTTGAGGAGCACAGCGTCATCAGCCTGCGCGGCATCCGCGATGAGCAGGTGCTTGGCGATGTCCCCCTGCCCACCACCGACGCCCACGTGCTGGCCTCTCCCCTCTCCCTTCATGCACGCCGTGTGGCGCAGCGCGTTGCTGATGTCCTGGCCGAAGCTGAAGGAGCCTCCGCCGCTCTCGACCAGGATGCAGTCTTTGGTATCGATGGTGGCGCGGGCGATCTCCTCTCACACGGTGTGGCGGCTGGGCTCCAACTATCCGGTGCTAGCACTGGAGAAGACGAGGACGCCAGCTCCGCGCGCCTCATCCGAGAGGGGGCGGTTACCGGTCCGGTCCTAGAACTAGACGATGCGATTTCTCAGCTCGTCGACTACGTGCTCGAGCTATCTGCTCAGCGCCCTGAAGCCATCGATGGCTTCCCCTCACCGACGCGTGCTGCCTTTGCCGCGCCGACCTTGCCCATCGGCTGGCTGACCGAACACACTGAGCCCGGCCGCGTCGATCTGGGTGCGGGCCTGCAGGATGGTGTGCTGCCTGGGGAGTACGCAGGACTCATCGCCCAGCTGGGCGCTTCGATTTCAGTAACGCCGTGGCGGGGTTTGGTCATCCACGATTTGCCCGAAGGCGATGCTGACGTCGTCTTGCGAGTCCTTGCCCCGCGCGGCTTCATCTTTGACGCTAACTCTCCCGCCCTCAACTCTCCCGCCCTCGGGCATCACTAGCGCGGCATGTGCCGCCAGATTGGCCGTGGGACCAGCTTCATGATCCAAGCCAACACCTGAAGCCTCCGAGGGATCCATAGCGTGCGGGAGACCGGCCGTGAATCCGACGGGGACCCGGTACCCGACGAGGACTCGATGGCCTTCACCACAGCTTGTGCCACGACGTCTGGGGTCACCGACAAGGGCGCGGGTTTCATCCCCTCAGTCATGGATCCGATGACGAACCCGGGGCGCGCGGTGATCAGGGCTAGGTCGCTGCCCTGCAGCCGATCCGCCAACCCCTGGCAGAAAGCATCCAGGCCTGCCTTGGTCGAGCCATAGACATAGTTGGCTCTGCGCGCACGCCAGCCGGCAATGGACGAAAAGGCCACGATGTGGCCCGTGGTCATGACATCAGCGAGCACGGTGAGCATGGATACCTGTGCTGCATAGTCCACCAGTGCTATGTCGAAGGCCTGGGCCTCGTCGTGCTCGGCGCGTTCCTGATCACCCAGGATTCCGAAGGCGACGACTGCTGTTGTGATGTCCTCACCCGCGAGTGCTGAGGCTTGTTCGATGACCGCGCGGTGGGAGGAGACATCCGCAGCGTCGAAAGATAGCGTGTGCACGGAAATCGCCCCTCTGCGGAGAAGCTCTGTGGTGAGTTCCTCCATACCGTGCTCACCCCGCGCGGCAAGTACCACTGGGCGGCCTGCGCACAGCCGACGCGCAAGCTCGCCGCCGATATCGCTGCGCCCGCCAAGAATCAACAGCGCACCAGTGCGTCTCATTAGCGTAACCCCCGCGGTGCCTGGTTCAGGGACTCACACCCGGATTCAGTGGTCACCACGATGTCTTCCAGACGCATGCCCCACTTACCCGGCACGTAGATACCCGGCTCAATAGAAAAGGCCATGGACTGGGAAAGCTCCAGCTCATTTCCCTCCATGATGAAGGGCTCCTCGTGCGTGGACAAGCCAATGCCGTGCCCGGTGCGGTGCGTGAAATACTCGCCCCACCCAGCATCATCGATCACCTTGCGCGTGGCGCGGTCAATATCCTGGGCGCTCGCCCCCGGGCGTGCGGCAGCTCGTCCGGCAGCCTGGGCCTTTTCCAACACCGCGTAGGCCTCCTGGAAATCGGCGGGTGCCGCAGAGGGGGCTGCCCCCACCACATAGGTGCGGGTGCAGTCAGAGTGATAACCGGACGGCAGCGTCCCTCCGATATCCACCACCACGGGATCGCCCGCGCCAAGTTCTCTGTCCCCATAGTCGTAGTGCGGGTTCGCCCCGTTTGGGCCGGAACCAACGATGATGAAGTCCACCTCTCGGTGCTCGCGCAAAATGAGTTCCCGCAAATCAGACGCTACCTCGGCCTCAGTGCGTCCCGGTTCTAAAAGACGCGGGACCTCGGCGTGCACGGCATCGATAGCCGCCGCGGCAGCGCGTAGCTCCGCCACCTCGTCTGGGTCTTTGCGACTAAAGAGCTCAGCCAGTGCCTCAGTAGCTAGAAGGTATTCCACGTGCGTTACATCCGGCGAGGACGGATCTAGCTGGCTTCGAATTGCGGACTGGAAACGCAATACGTGATCGGCGGTCAGTGAGGAGCCCAAGGCAACGGTATTGGGGCGCACGCCTTCCAAAGCCAGCGCATAGGGATCCTGCCCATCGCTCCATCCCACTAGGTGGGCTGCGACGCCCTGAAGCGACTCAATGTCGGTGTTGGGGGCGACGATTACCGGTTCGGCATCGGGGCGGATAACCAAGCAGGTCAGGCGCTCGTGGGAGGAAACCCACGAACCGGTGAGGTACGCGAATTCGGCACCTGTCCCCACTAACAGGATGTCGATGCCCTTAGCAGCGGCGATAGTGCGGGAGCGGCTCAGTCGGGACGCATAATCAGTCATGACAGTTAGCCTACCGCCCGCCTTCGTCCGGTTAAGCTGGGAGGCGTGAATTCCCATCGCGCTGCCGTCAAGATCCGTAATCGCTCAAGCTATTGCTCGGGAGTGCTCATCGATGCGTCCTTAGACCCCCGCACCCAGCAGGCAACCCGGTTGGTTCTGACCTGCGCGCACTTTTTCCGCAGCGGCCTTGACAGAGGGGAACACTACAAGGTGAGTGGCGGGTTCAAGCGGCGCGTGGCCGCCGTGCGCACGATTGACGGGACCGACATGGCGCTGTGCTTGCTAGACCGGCCGGCCCCTCCCCGGGACCTTCCTGGGCTTGCAAAAAGCACCCCACCATTCCGCGCCCCAGTCACCACCTGGGGATACGGCGGAAAAGCTCGCCGTGCCCAGCAACGCAGTGGGCTTTTTCTCCTTCCCTTCTTCCGCACCTGGTCCATTGACTTCCGCACCACTGTCTCCCCCGCCGGATTTGTTTTCAACACGATTCCGGCAGTCAAAGGTGACTCGGGCGGTCCAGCTGTAGTCGATGACGCCGTCATCGGTACGCAAGCCCTCATACTTAACCCGCTGGGGCGCAACCTCAAGCTCGCCACTGTGGCACTCGTTGCGCCCCACCGCCAAGCACTCGCGGCGGCAGCCACGGCACTGCTTCGCGGTGGCTCCGAAAACTAGGCGCTAGGCCTAGGCGCCGATGGCGACGACGCCGCGCTGGATCGCGTCAATGGCGCGCCGGGCATTTCGGCGAATCTCGTCCTCGTAGCCGGTCTTGGCCACCTGCTGGAGCAGGTCGATGACCTGTCGGCACCAGCGGACAAAGTCACCGGGGGTGAGTTCCGCGCCGGATTCGTTTGCCGCGGCCATGCAATAAGCCAAGGGGGCGCCCGCGGTCCACTGGTGGATGGCGAGCGCAAAGGCAGGTTCCGGTTCACGGGTCTGCGGCAGGTTATGGCGCTTCTCATCAGCAACAAGCTCTCCGTAGATGCGCCAGGTTGCGTTCATGGCGTCCGCCATCTCGTCGGTTGCTGCGCCAGGTTCGCCGCGGGTGGCCTTGCGGTTTTCGAAGACACAGAGCGAAGCCACACCAGCGAGCTCCGCCGGGTCAAGCTCGTTCCAGATACCGCGCTTGAGGCATTGAGCAACCAGGAGGTCGGATTCGGAATGGATCTTGGCCAAGCGCTCGCCTTCGTCCGTGATGACCGGTTCGCGGTTCTCGCCATAGCCTTCGAACTCCACGTAGTCCATCTCTGCCAACAGGTCCACGATGCGCTCAAACGTACGGCCAAGGGTATCTGTGGCGCGCTCTACCTTGGCCTCTAGTCGCGCCAGTTCTCTCTCGCGGCGCGCCAGCTTTTGTGCCACACCGGCCAATTGCTCGCGGTCGGTCGCCGGCCAATGGTGCACCGGATGTTCGCGGAGGGCATCGCGCAACTGCGCGATCTTCTTGTTGGGGCGATTGCGCGGCTCGGTGCGCATCTTTTTAGGTCGCTTGTAGTAGTCGCGCTTAAAGGCCTCTTGGACAAATCGGGTATGGCGGCGCGGATTCTTCTGCGCTGCGCGCGGTAGCTTCATGTGTCCGACGACGATTGGCGGATTATCAATACCGGCCGAATCGATGCGACCAGACCACCCAGTCTCTGTGGTAACCCAGGGGCGCGGATCAGCGGTCTGGTTTGCCGGGGTAATAACGACGGCCAGCGTTGGGCGCTTCTTCGTGGCGATAGCGATGACTTCTCCCACTTGGAGTCGGGCAAGGACCGCCGCGACCTCCTTGTTGCGCTCCTCCTTTTTGGAAGCCCGTGCTGACTTTTCCTCCTCAGTTAGTGCGCGGCGCAGCCGCATATAATCCATGAGAATCTCAGCTGGGTCTTCGCCATCGGTGGCTGGCGGGGCCAGGTTGTCCACGGCCTGATCCAACTGTGCGCGCAGCTCCCGAACGCGGTGCTCGGCGCGCTCAATCTCACGGGTTTCCTCCACAACGGATCCATCCGCCTGGAACTGGGCGAAAGATTTTTCTAACAGGCGCAGCGAGTCATCAAAGCCGAGCATGCCCAGCAGGTTGATGGCCATGTTGTAGCCGGGCTCGAAGGTAGAAATAAGCGGATATGTACGGGTCGATGCAAGTCCCGCCACCGCCGTGGGATCCATAGCTGGTGCCCACTGCACGACGGCATTGCCCAAGGTATCGATGCCTCGCCTACCGGCGCGGCCGGTGAGCTGTGTGTACTGGCCCGGTGTCAGGTCCACGTGTGCCTCGCCGTTGAACTTCACCAGCTTCTCCAGCACCACGGTGCGCGCCGGCATGTTGATGCCCAGGGCAAGCGTTTCGGTGGCGAAGACTGCCCGGACGAGGCCCTTGACGAAGAGTTCCTCCACGATGTGCCGAAAGGCCGGAAGCATGCCTGCGTGGTGAGCAGCAAAGCCGCGCGAGAGTGCCTCGCGCCAACGCTTGAAATCAAGGACCTTGAGGTCCTCTTCCGGGATGCCTTCCACGCCTTTATCGACGATGGCCTTAATCTCGGTGGCTTCTTCCGGGGAGGTCAACACCATGCGGGAGCGCAAACACTGATACAGCGCACCATCGCAGCCTGCGCGGGAGAAAATGAAGGTAATCGCCGGCAGCATCTCCATGGCCTGCAGCTCTTTGAGTACCTCCGGGCGGCCGAGCGGACGGTAGCGGTCTTGCACGCGGGGTGCGCCGCTGCGCCGATCACTGTGCCGGTCGTGGCGCCCGCCGCCTTTGTGACGGGCGCGGGCGCGGAAGCTCGCACGGTTCTGGGCATAGTCTGCGCGGCCATTATCGGTATCGCCGGTCTCCAGGCGTTGGATGCGCCGCGCCAGTTCAGTGTTTACCTGTCCGCCTGAGTCGGGTTCGAAGAGCGGATAGATTTTGCGGCCGACCATCATCCACTGATCCAGCGGTACGGGGCGTTTTTCGGTGACGATGACCTTGGTGTCACCACGTACGGTGGTCAGCCACCGGCCGAATTCCTCGGAGTTGGACACCGTTGCGGATAGACCAATGATGGAGACGTGCTCCTCCAGGTTGAGGATGACTTCTTCCCATACTGCGCCGCGTGAGGCGTCGGCCAAGAAGTGGATCTCATCCATCACCACGTGGGTCAAGCGATCCAGTGCGCCTGAACCCGCATAAATCATGTTGCGCAGGACCTCAGTGGTCATCACGAGGATGTCCGCGGAGGAGTTGATGGAGACATCACCGGTCAGCAGGCCGACCGCATCCTCACCATGTGCGTCAACCAGGTCGTGGTATTTCTGGTTACTCAGCGCCTTGATGGGTGTGGTGTAGAAACAGCGGGTCCCTTGGCGCAGTGCCAAGGACACGGCGAACTCACCCACCACGGTTTTACCCGCGCCGGTGGGCGCGCAGACCAGAACGCCGTGGCCGGCTTCGACGGCTTGGCATCCTTGGATTTGGAAATCATCCAGTGAGTACGGAAGTGCTTGGGTGAACTCGTCCAGATGCGTCAGTGTCATAAGTCCCCAGGGTACCTGTCAGACACCGCCTGCTAATACGCCGGTCCCTGGTGTCAAGCGGGAACGTGAACAAGTTCCCTAAGAAGGCCGACAAGCCTACAGAACGTCGTCGAAAAAGCCGCTCTGCGGGGGCTGCGTGTTCGTTGGTTGAGGCTTCGACACCCGAGCTTCACCGGTCGAAGCCGGGGATACAGGCCTCGAAGATACTGGCCGCGAAGAAGCGGAAACGCTTGTGGATGCAGATACAGGAGTTGGTGCGCCTATGGCACCCGGGCCTTCACCCAAGGACGAGGCAGTTTCGTCATCGAGGTCAAGCCAGTCAGGGCGCTCGCGCTTCTGGCGCTTATCGTTGATGCGGCAGAATTGGAAGGCTATCTCGACAAGGATTACGAGGGCTCCGGCCAAGACCAACATTGAGAAGGGCTCTTGGCCTGGTGTGACAACCGCCGCGAAAATCATGATGGCGACAATGATGATGCGACGCTTGTCCTTGACGTGGTCATATTCCAATACACCAATGAGGTTGAGGCAGACCACGAGTAATGGGATCTCAAAGCTCACACCGAAAATCAGGAGCAACGCTAGCAAGAAGTAGAAGTATCGCTCACCCGTCAGTGCCGCAGTCTGGTATTCGGAGCCCATTCCCATGAGGAACTCCAAGCCCACGGAAAGGATGACGTAGGCAAGAACCGCGCCGAGGACGAAAAGCAGAACCGCTGTCGAGACAAACAAGAAGGTAAAGCGGCGTTCGTTCTTATGGAGGCCAGGCACGATGAAGGCCCAGATTTGGTAGAGCCAGACCGGTGAGGACAATACCGCGCCAGCCAACGCACCGACCTTGAGGCGCAATAACAGCATTTCGAACGGGCTGGTGGCAAGCAGGCGGCACTCACCGTCGGAGGTGAAAGAAACACGCTTTTCCTCAGGAAGCGAACAATAAGGACCGCGCAGGATTTCGCCCAGCGGTGACGTGCCAAACGGGGCGTTCTGGTACCAAATAAAACCAATGATGGCGCCAACCGCCAAAGCGAGGAGAGAAATGACGATGCGTCGGCGCAGCTCCTGGAGGTGCTGGACTAGGGTCATCTCCCCCGTCGGATTCTTGGGCTTGCGGCGTAGCTTTGAGCCCCATTTTTGTTTCCGCGCGTTAAAACCAGCATTAGACGGTGTGCTCGCGGCACTCACAGCAAGACCTCCACAGAAAAGCCCACGGCGGCAGGCAAGGCCCTAGTGCTCCGAAAAACTCAGAGCGCGGCCTGCTTGCCGAGAAAAGATTATTAGTTCTGGTTTCCGTCAGCCGGCTTAGAAGCACGCGGCTGCATTTCCGGGCTATTCCAGAAGTCTTCGTCATTCTTCTTGGAAGCAGCAATCTGGGCCTGCTGCTCAGGAGTGTTGTTCTCCTCCTTCATTTCTTTTACTTCAGACTTGAAGATGCGCATGGACCGGCCCATAGAGCGAGCTAGCTCTGGCAGCTTCTTTGCGCCGAACAACAGCACGATAACGAGAACGACAAGGCCGATTTCCAAAGGTCCCACGGTCATTGAGGGTGCCCCTTCTTTCTAGGTCGATAAAGCGTACGGTTCCACACAACGAAGTGCTGCACGGGGCGCACGCAGGAGAGCTCTTAGTCTGGCAGTTGAGTATAACGCTCCAGCGCCCGATTTCTATGCTCCGAAATGGCCTCGACAAGCTTCTGGGGTCCCACGACCCGCAAACGGTCAGCTTGCCCGAGGGCGAAACGACTAAACCATGTCTCGGATCCGACGGGCATCTGCGCAGCTATGAACCCATTTTCAAGTTTTTCGCCTAGAGTGATGTCGTAGTGTTCTGCTAGCCAGGTGAATTCTTGGTTAATCTCCAGCTCCGCAACAAGAGTGTGATCTAGACCAAAGGGTGAGTCTGGGTTGAAATCCAGCTCTCGTACGTGCGGGGTAGCGGAAGCTTCGAGTACCTCGACATCATTCATGCGGTCGAGGCGGAAGGTGCGGTGCTCCCCCACTGAGTCATCCCATGCCACGAGGTAGGGCTCGCCATCCACGATGAAGATGCGGGCCGGATGCACGGTACGCTCGCTGGTCCGGTTGGAGGACATACTCCAGTAGGTAAAACGCACTTGCTGGCGCTTGTCGACGGCCCCCGCTAGTGCTGCTTGTACCTGCGATTCTTCGGGATCAATCGTGGCCAGGGAGTCATAGATGGCGGCGGTCTTTTCATCCATGATTCCGCGCAGCTTGGCGGCGGCGGAATGGACCGCGGAGACGTCGACAAGCCCCGGCATCGCTTCTAAAGACTCAAGGGTGAGCAATAGTGCACCAGCTTCGGTGGGGGTCAGACGCAGTGCCTGGGTGAGGCCTTGGTCGTTGTAAATCTCGATGCCATCGCGGTAGCTAAAGCTTAAGTCGATGAGGTCTTCGGTATTGCGGCCCACCCCGGAGCAGAAGAGCCGGTCGATGGCGTCCTTGAGCTCCACCGGGGTCATCCCCAAATCCTCCGCTGCCTCCATAGGGGTCAACCCCGGGTGCTTACGCAGGTACGGGATGAGGTTGAGGGAGCGAACCAGCGATTGCAGCTTGCGGGGCTGATCAGCCATGGCGGGCCTCCTCCCTAAACTCCGTGGTCTTAACCGTGGTTGCCGTTGTCGCTGTATCGTTCCCACCGACATTTAAGAGTGCGATGATGTCGGCACGCACTTCTGGCGGTTCGATCACCACAACATCTGGTGCATAACCAGCAGCGGTGCGCACCAGCCAATCCCGCCGCACGGCGGTGAGTTCTACGAGGTTGTCCTCGCGCCTGCGTCCGGCGTCGACAAGCTCGACAGCTTGCCCCTCTGGTACGTCAAGGAGAGCGTCCACGGTATCGCCACGGTCTAGTGCCTCCACAACGAGATCTTGCAGTGGTGCGGTGGGCTCGAGGTGCGTGGCTGCATGACGCGAACGCTTGACGTTATCCACGCGGGTGGCACGGAAAGTCCGAGGTGCCTGGCGGTCCACGTCCCAGCCGACAAGGTAGACGCGATCGCGGTGGTTGACCAGCCCCCATGGATCCATGTGGCGGCGAACTGCTTCGGCAGAGGGCGTAGCGTAATAATCAAAGGATATGCGCAGCCCTGCACGCACGGCGGTAATCACCGCGGTGACGAGCTCTGGACTCAGCCTGGTCACGTCGTTGACAGCGGTGTAGACGGGCGCTCCGCTCAAGTCGCGGGAGGCGCCCGAGGCAGCCAGCTTGGTCCACGCGGACAAGCTGAAATCGCTTAAGCCTCCCGGTGTGCCAATGCCGCCGGCTACGCCCAACACCATGGCCTCCTGTGGCGTGAAATCGACGGGAGGTAGCTGGTAGCTTTCGGGATCGAGCCGGTACAGCGAACCTTCTGCCCCACTGCTATGCACTACCGGAACACCAGCGCGCTGCAGGGTCACAATGTCGCGGGAAAGTTGTTTCTGAAAAGCCTCGTCGCTGCGAGACTGGTAGCCCTCGACGTGGCTGCGAATCCAGGCTGCGCTGCGGTCAGGAACCCCGCCTTGGTGCGCGGCGCCATGCAGCGCAAAGGTGAGGTTGGTGAGCCTTTCGATAGCGCGGTCTCTGACCGGCGTCCGGGCTGCAGTGCGATCTGCTGAAGGCATAGTGGCAGGTTCCTTGATCAGCTCTACGGCTCTACGAGCCTGGGTGCGAACGCATGTAGTCTAACAACCCATCTAGGCGCGGGTCCTCGGACACAAAGGGGTCGGAGAATTCCTCGGTCATTGGCTCAGGCCGGTTGACCTTCATCCGCGTCCAATCCACCGTTACCGCGGCATCGAGCTCGCGGGCAACAGCGAGAAACTCCCCGCGCAGCTTGGCACGGGTGGTTCGCGGGGCGGTGTCGACGGCAGCATCGATTGCAGCATCGTCGATCCAGCGCTTCACCATGCCGCGCTGCTCCAATACGCTGTAGAGGCCACGGCCGGGACGGATGTCGTGGTAGGTCAGGTCAATCTGTGCCAGCTTGGGGTGCGACCAATCCCCGCCCAGGCGCTCGCGGTAGCGGTTTAGCAGGCTGCGCTTGATGACCCAGTCGATCTCGCGGTCAACACCGGAGAAATCCTGAGTCTCAATGGCCTGGAGGGTGCGCTTCCACAAGTCCACGACACGGGCCAGCTCAGCCGTTGGCGTGCCTGTGTCCTCGCGGTGTTCCAGCCAACGCTCAGCGGCGGTACAGAGCTCTTGCTGCACGGCGAGCGCGGTGGTGCTGCCGCCTCCCTCAAGCGGGAGCTGGGTGCGACCGGTCGGGTCGAGCGCGATGGCGCGGATGTGTTGAATAGGTTCGAGAACCGAGAGGTTCGGCACCTCAAAACCGGCCTCCAGCATCTCCAGCATGAGCAGCGTGGAGCCAACTTTGACGGCCATCGTGGGCTCAGCCATATTGGAGTCGCCGACGATAACGTGCATGCGACGGAAACGCTTCGAATCCCCGTGTGGTTCATCGCGGGTATTGATGATGGGCCGCGAGCGAGTCGTCGCGGAGGACACACCTTCCCAGACTTGGTCGGCACGCTGTGAGAGCACGAAACGCGCCGGTTCCTCACCCTTAGCAGGTCTAATCATCCCCGCGCCACAGATGAGCTGCCGGGTGATCATGAATGGCAGGAGAGCTTTGCCGAGGTCCTTGAGCACCACGTGGCGGCCGATGAGGTAGTTCTCGTGGCAGCCGTAGGAATTGCCCGCAGAATCGACGTTGTTCTTGAACAGATAGACGGCGCGCTTCTCCCCCTCGTCCGCTAGGGCTTCCTCCGCCTGCACGGCCATGCGGTTGACCATGGCATCGCCGGCGCGCTCATAGGCAATGAGCTGGCTCAGGCTATCGCACTCGGCGGTAGCGATCTCCGGGTGGGAGCCGACGTCGAGGTAGAGGCGGGAGGCGTTGGGGCTAAAGATATTCGAGGAGGAGTACGTCGACACGATGGGCCGGAAAAGTACGCGGGCGATCTCATCCGGGGACATCACCCGCTGTCCATCGCTTGCGCTCGCAGTGATGCCGTACTCGGTTTCGATGCCCATAATCCGCCGTGCATAAACGGGGGCGCTACCGGAGGGCTGCTCCACCTTTATTCGCCGCCCTTTTGGACGTAGGAGCGCACAAACTCCTCGGCGTTGGATTCCAGGAGGCCGTCAATCTCATCGAGAAGATCATCGGTACCCGCGCTGTTGATGCTGACTTGTCCGGCATCGAATTCCGAGGAATCACCTCCCTGCCCGTTACCGCCACCGGCATTAATCTGGGACTGCTGTCCGCTCATGGTGAGAGCTCCTTTCGCGAGTGGAGAATGCTGCGCTAATACAGTGTAGGGTACTCGATTCGCACCCCGAGCTGGCGCAAACTATCAACGAAGTCGGCGGCACTGCCCGCAGATTCCAGTAGAGCGCCCACCTCGTCTTGCCCGAGTCTTGTGGTGTCGTCGAGCGCCACGCAGGCGGTTCCAGAGTTGGCTCCCTCGGCCTCACCGATGCGGAAGGTCAGTGACTGCCAGGACGCAGCCAGGACATCCTCCCCGAACTTTCGGGTAGCGTGGCCGCGCAGGTAGGCGCGGGTGTCGCTGGGCGGCGTCTCTGCTGCCGCTGCGATCTCTTCCTCACTGACCAGGGTGCGCATCTGTCCCTTGCGCACGAGCGCATGGTAAAGGGATTTTGCGGGGTCGATGTCTGTGTACTGCAAATCGATCAGAGCCAGCTTCGGATCATCGGCCGCGACGCCGCGGTCAAGGTAGCCTTTAATCAAGCGATACTTGGCCACCCAATCCAGCAGGTGGGCGGCCTTGAGCGGATTATCAGCCAAAAGCGCGACAACCTCATCCCAGGCGGCGAGCACCTTTTCATCCGCCTCAGTGGTGGCGGTGACCCTCTCCCGGTAGACGGCGAGGATGTCGAGGGCGGTGAGGTGGCGGCCGTCGCGAAGCGCCAGCTTATGAGTCACAGTGAGGTCGCGGCTCACCCGCTGCACCTCCTCCACCGGCTCTGCTAGGCGCAGGTCACTAAAGTCCACGCCGCTCTCGATGGCATCGAGTACCAGCGAGGTCATGCCCAGCTTGAGCAGCGTCGAGGTATGGGACATCGTGGCATCACCGATGATGACGTGCAGGCGACCGAAGTCCTCGGCGACCGCATGTGGTTCATCACGGGTGTTGATGATGCCGCGGTTGAGGGTGGTTTCCAGGGAGATCTCCTGCTCGATATAGTCCGCGCGTTGTGAGATCTGGAAACCAGGTTCTTCACCATCAGCACCCAATCCCACGCGTCCGGCACCGGTGACCACCTGGCGAGCGACGAAGAAAGGAATCAATCCCTGGGCAATGTCATCGAAGTCAGTATCCCTGGAGTACTGGTAGTTTTCGTGGCTGCCATAGGAAGCCCCCTTACCGTCCACGTTGTTCTTGTAGAACTTCAGCGGTGGGCAGGGATCATGCGTGGCCAACACGGACGTGCCCTGAGCGGTCAGCGATGCTACGGCCTCCCCTGCGCGACGAAGGATCAGGTCGCCGGAGGCGTCGTAAAGCATGGCATCCCAGGCATTCGTGCACTCCGGCGAGGAGTACTCCGGATGGGCGTGATCGACGTAGAAACGCGCGCCATTAGCGGTCACCACGTTGGCCACACCCAAGGCATTCGGGTCCACCACGGGCACCGTGTGGTAGCGCTTGAGATCGAAGCCGCGGCTATCGCGCAGTGGGTGCTCCTCCCGAAAATCCCAGCGGGAGCGCGCACCGGTATGCAGGGCGGCATAAGCCACAACAGCATGGGTGGAGGTCACAATCGGTGATAACGCCGGGTTGGACGGCGTGGAGATCCCATATTCAGTTTCGGTTCCTAGAACACGGCTCACGGTTGTACTCCCATCAATTCGACCCCGGTGACATGCGCGCCAGCGGAGGTACCGGCGACGATCTTCGCCCACTCCTCCGGGTTGGCAGAAGTCGGTACGTATTCAGATTCTGCCTGCTCGGCCGCGATGGCCTGGTGCAGGTGCGCGGCGGTGATGCCTGCGGGCTGCGCTCCCCCAGCAGAGTTTGTTGCGTCCAACGCTTCCTTAATCGCTAGCTTCTTGGCACGGGAGACGATGTTGGCAATCATAGCGCCAGACACGAAGTCCCGGTAGTGCAGCACGCGCGGATCCGCGTTAGCGAAGTGCAGAGTGACAAAGGGCCGCTCGGCGTAGAGAGCGTCCACCGCGGTATCGATGAGCTGTGAAAGATCGCCCTCGTGGGGGACGGACTCCGGGAAGTGACGGGCGAAAATTTCGCGTGCGCCCTGTTTGGTCGGGCGGTTGACGCGGATCTTGATGTCGAGGCGCCCCGGGCGCATGATGGCGGGGTCGATGAGTTCCTCACGGTTGGTAGCACCGATGACGATGACGTTGCTGAGCTTTTCCACACCGTCCAGCTCCGTCAACAGCTGCGGGACGACGGTGGTTTCCATATCGGAGGACACGCCGGAACCACGGGTGCGGAAGATGGACTCCATCTCATCGAAGAAGATGATGACCGGGCGCTGGCTGCCATCCTCGGTGGACTCGGAGGCTAGCTCGCGGGCGCGCTCGAAGATGAGGCGGATGCGGCGCTCAGTCTCGCCCACGAACTTGTTGAGCAGTTCTGGGCCCTTTACATTGAGGAAGTAGCTGGGGGCACTAGCTCCCAGCGACGCGGACAGTGAATGCGCCACCGCCTTGGCGATAAGCGTTTTGCCGCAGCCCGGCGGGCCGTAGAGCAGTACGCCCTTGGGCGGCTGGAGATCGTACTGGCGGTAGAGCTCCGGGTGCAGGAAAGGCAGCTCGACGGAGTCACGGATGAGGGAGATCTGTTCATCCAAACCGCCGATGTCCTCGTAGGAGACGTCAGGAACTTCCTCCAGCGTGAGCTGTGCTACCTCAGTCTTGTGCACGCGTTCGGTGGCTACACCAGATTTGGGCTCAACCAAGAGGGTATCGCCGGCGCGCACGGTATCCCGCAACGCTGCAGCGAGGAGAACAACCTGCTCTTCACCAGAGGAATTGATGACCACGGCGCGGTCGGTGCCGAGACGTTCTTGGATCGTCGCCAGCGCGCCCGTATTTACCGGGGCGCAGGCCTCCACGACGACGAAGCCCTCGCCCAAGCGCACCTGCTGCCCTACTTTCAGGGAGCCGGGCTCCAGGTTCGGCGAAATCTTGACCCGCATGGCTCGGCCATTGGTATAAACTTCGGCGTCACGGCGTGAATCATGCGCGCGCCCGGAATAGCCCAGAAAGACACCGTATGTGGAGGCAGGCTCCGCAAGGGCGTCAACCTCCGCGAGCATCTGCTGAAGCTTCGTGCGCGCATCCTTCAACAGGGCAGCAAGCTTGGCATTGCGTTCAGCGAGCTGCTCTATCTGGCGACGCTGCTGGCCAAGTTCCTGGGAATGAGTGGCATCGTTCATAGAGTCCACCCTAGCGCGCAGTGCGCCACGTTTAACCTCGGGGCTTATTTTCGCGCGCGGCGCTGCGGGCGGGGTGGAGTGACGCCGTCGGCAAGCCGGCGCGTCCAGATCAGAAACGCGGTGTGCGCGTTCATGCGATGCTCCGGGCGGGTGGCCAAACCTTCCACCTTCCATTCACGCACGAGGGACTCCCAGGCCCGCGGCTCCGTAAAGCACTTGAGCTCGCGGATGCCCTCCATGACCTTCATCAGCTGCGGCACGGTGGCCACATAGGTCATGAAAACGCCGCCCGGGATGAGGATGTCGCGTACCTTCTCAAGGTGCTCCCAGGGCTCGAGCATGTCTAGGATGACGCGGTCCACGGGGCCGCCCAGCTCCTCGACGGTGACATCGGCCAAGTCCCCAAGGCGGGGACTCCACCATTCGGGCTGTTTACCGAAGTATTCGGTGACGTTATCCACGGCGTATTCCAAGTGGTCATCGCGCACCTCATAGGAGAAAACGTGGCCTTCCGGCCCCACGGCGCGCAACAGCGTCATCGAGAGCGCGCCGGAACCGGCGCCGGCCTCGAGCACGCGCGCGCCCATGAAGATATCGCCTTCGACCAGAATCTGCGCGGAGTCTTTGGGATAGATCACCGCGGCACCCCGTGGCATCGACAGGACATGGTCCACCATGAGATGGCGGAACAGGAGGAAGGAGCTACCCAGAGTCGAATCGATGACGGAGCCTTCATCCATGCCGACGACATCATCGTGGTTGATGATGCCCTTGTGCGAATGGAACTGGCCTCCCTCCTCGAGGACGATGGTGTAGTGACGCCGCTTGGCATCGGTGAGCTGCACGCGGTCGCCGTAGCGGAAGGGGCCGGAATAAGCCATGGCGTGGGAACCTTTCACATAGTTGAAGGTGGCAAGGATTAACCCACCAAGTATGCCTCAAGGGCGTTACCAAGCCATAGTTGGTCGCGCTCGCCCACCAGCTCGCGGGCCGAGTGCATGGACAGCATTGGGACTCCCACGTCGACGGTGGGGATGCCCAAACGGGTGGCGGAAATCGGTCCGATGGTGGAGCCACAGGGCACGTCGTTATTTCCCACGAATCGCTGGACCGGAACGTCCGCACGGCGGCAGGCGGATTCCCACAGGGCCACGGTGTGAGCGTCGGAGGCGTAGCGCTGGTTGCCGTTAATCTTGGTTACAGGTCCCTGGCCGATGATCGGGTGGTGCGTGGGATCATGCTTCTCCGCGTAGTTGGGGTGTACAGAGTGGGCGGCATCGGCAGACACGCAACTGGAGCGCGTGAACATCTGGAAGCGCTGCTCCTCGTTCGCCCCGAGCGCCCGTGCGGTGCGGGTCAAAATATCACCCAGAATCGGGCCACCCGCGCCATAACGCGAGGAGGAGCCCACCTCCTCATGATCAAAGGCCGCCATGACGAGGATGTCCTTGTGCTTCATGGCATCGGCGTTGTGCGCGGCGGCGAGAAGAGCCCTCAGAGAGGCGTGAACGGAAGAGAGGTTATCCATGCGTCCAGCAGCGATGAGCTTTTCGCCGGCGCCAAAGACCTCACCGCGCTGGGCATCGGCGGTAATGAGGTTGAAGGAAGCGATATCTTCCGGGGCGACGCCTAGCTGCTTGCCGACGACCCCCATCACCGACGTTTCCGGAGTGCCCACGGAGAGCACTGGCTGCATGTGGCGCTGGCGATCCGGCTTGAACTCATCCTTGCGGTAGAGGTGAATCGCCAGCGAGGGAAGACGAAGCAGCGGGCCGGTGTTGACCAAGTGGCGGGTGCCATCACGCAGGACGACTTGACCACCGACGTTGAGCTCGCGATCAAACCAGCTGTGGAGAAGGACTCCGCCATAAACTTCCACGGCTACTTGCTGCCATCCGGCGGAATCGAAATCCGGAGTGGGCTTGAGAGCAAGACCGGGCGAATCAGTATGGGAGCCGATAATCCGGAAACCCGAATCCGGGCTAGCACCTTCGGGGACGAACCATGCCATGACCGCACCTCCCCGGACCATGACGTGACCGCCTGGTGCAGCCGACCATTCGGCAGACTCGTCTTGGCGGCTAAAACCCGCATCAACGAGTGCGCGCGCTACCTCCTCAGCCGCGTGATAAGAGGAGGGACTGGCGGCGATGAAATCGAGAAAATCTTGCGTAGTGCTCATGCCTACTAGCTTGCCACGGACCGTCGGGAGATGCGGGCGGGAACGAGGTTGCCTATGCGCTAGGCTGAGGAACATTATGCCGAAAAGACTAGCCCTCTCCCCTTCCCGTGCCTCCGATTACAAGCAATGCCCTCTGCTCTATCGCTTCCGGGCCATTGACAAGCTGCCTGAACCTAAGACAAAAGCCCAGGTCAAGGGAACGCTGGTCCACGCTGTGCTGGAGAAGATGCACCAGCTACCCCGTGAGCAACGTGAGTACCCGGCCGCGGTGAAGATGATCAAGCCGGAATGGGCGGTGATGCTCGACTCCGATCCGGAGCTGCGTGAATTGGTACCCGAGCCCGAGGAGCTGGATTTCTTCGTCGAAGCACGCCAGCTCATCAAGGGCTACTTCCAGATGGAAAACCCCCAAGGTTTCGACGCCCACGAGTGCGAGATGTACGTCGATACCGTCTTGCCAAACGGTGTGCCTGTCCGCGGGTTCATCGACCGCGTAGACGTTGCCCCCACTGGCGAGGTGCGCGTGGTGGACTATAAGACGGGAAAGAAGCCGCTTCCCCGGTATTCCCAGGACGCGCAATTCCAAATGAATTTCTACGCGCTGGTGTACTGGCGGCTTCTCGGCACCATCCCCACGCAGCTGCGGCTGATGTACCTCAAGGTCTTGGATTCGATGTTCCTCACGCCTGGGCCAGAAGAGCTCGAGTACTTCGAGCGTGACCTAGGCGAGCTCTGGGCCAAAATCGAAGGCGATGGCAAGGCCGGAGATTTCAGGCCGAAGACGTCAAAGCTGTGTGGTTGGTGCTCGTTCCAAGACCTCTGCCCGGCTTTTGGCGGTACGCCACCCGAGTATCCCGGGTGGCCCGACTAGGCCTCGTAGACCGTCGCGCTGCGTAAGACCGTGCCGCGGCTTAGAACAACCCAGAGATGGAACCGTCAGCGGCAACGTCGATGTTGTTCGCTGCGGGCTTCTTTGGCAGGCCCGGCATGGTCATGACATCACCGGTTAAGGCAACGATGAAACCAGCGCCGGTGCGCGGCTGCAGTTCGCGGACGTGGAGGACGTGGCCTTCCGGAGCGCCGAGCTGGCTCGGATCATCCGAGAAGGAGTACTGGGTCTTGGAAATGACGACTGGGAACTGCTCCCAACCATTGTCCTTGATGTACTTCAAGTCCTTGAGAGCCTTGGAAGAATACTCCACCCGCTCGGCGCGGTAGATTTCCTTGGCGATAGTGTCGATGGAGCTCTCAATTCCTTCAGCGGGGTCGTAGAGCTGGCGGGAGGAGCCTTGGGAGAGGTTGTCCAGAAGGCGCTCAGCCAGCGCAGTCGCCCCTGCACCACCCTTCGCCCACACCTCTGCTTCTTCAAGAGCCACGTCGAAGTCGGCCGCCCACTGACGCATGAACTCGCGCTCGGCCTCGGTATCGCTCCCAAAGAGGTTGAGAGCGACCACTGGCTGAAGCCCGAACTTTCGCAGGTTCTCCACGTGGCGCTCGAGGTTGACCACGCCCTTCTTCAGGGCTTCCAGGTTCTCCGTGGTGAGCTCCTCGCGCGGCTGCCCGCCGTTGTACTTCTGGGAGCGGATCGTTGCCACGACGACCGCGCCGGCGACATCAAGCTCACCAAAGCGGGACTTGATGTCCATGAATTTCTCGCCACCGAGGTCCGCCCCGAAACCTGCTTCCGTGAGGACGATATCGCCGAAGCGCATAGCAGTTTGGGTGGCCAACAGTGTGTTGCAGCCATGAGCGATGTTGGCGAAAGGACCGCCGTGGACGAAAGCCGGCGTACCGCCCAGGGTCTGGACTAGGTTGGGGTTCAGCGCATCGTGCATCAGGGCGGTGAGTGCGCCCTCTGCGCCCAAGTCGCGGGCGGTTACCGGTTGCTGGTCATAGGTGTAGCCCACAGTGATATCACCGAGGCGTTTCTTCAGGTCTGCCAAATCGGTAGCGAGACCGAGGATGGCCATGATTTCCGACGCCGCAGTAATGGTGAATCCGGTCTCCCCCGGCACTCCGTGCGCTGGGCCGCCAAGACCGGTGACGACGTTGCGCAGAGCGCGGTCATTGACGTCAACGCAGCGCTGCCAGGTGATGCGGCGCGGATCGATGCTGAGGGCGTTGCCTTGGTGGATGTGGTTATCGATGATGGCGGCCAAGGTGTTGGTGGCCGCGGCGATAGCGTGGAAGTCACCGGTGAAATGAAGGTTGATGTCCTCCATCGGCACAACCTGCGAGTAGCCGCCGCCGGCAGCGCCGCCCTTGATGCCCATGACGGGGCCTTGAGAAGGTTCGCGAAGCGCGACGATTGCCTTCTTGCCAAGCTGTGTGAGGGCATCGGTCAAACCGATAAGTACGGTGGACTTTCCCTCGCCGGCTGGTGTCGGAGAGACGCCAGTGACGAGTACCAGCTTTCCATCGGCGGGGGCATCCCCAACCTGGGTGATATCCACCTTGGCTTTGTTCTGCCCATAAGGGATGAGGGCGGGCGCTGGGATTCCAGCGCGGGCGGCAATATCTGTGATGGGTTCGAGCTGGTGGGCTTGGGCAATGTCAACATCAGAAGGTTGCGTAGTCATGCCCACCAGCTTAGCGCTCTAAAGAAGCCTCTTGAGCAACATTAGATAATTTCTCGATGATGCTAAAGCAGGACCGCACCGAAGGCGTAGCACAGGAGGACAGACAAGGCGATGCTGACGGTGCCGGGGATGATGAACGGGTGATTGAAGACAGCTTTGCCGATGCGGGTCGAGCCGGTGTCATCCATCTCAACGGCTGCCAACAGGGTCGGGTAGGTCGGCAGGATGAACAGAGCGGATACCGCAGGGAAGGCAGCCACAGCGGTCAGTGGGTTGACGCCGAGGGCCAGAGCAGCCGGCATGAGAGCCTTGGTGGTCGCGGCTTGCGAGTACAGCAGCGCCGCAGCAAAGAAGAGCACGACGGCCAGCAGCCAAGGGGCGGATTCGATGACGGAGCCGGAGATGGCCTGAATGTCCTCCATGTAGTGGTTAATGAGCGTGGTGCCCAACCAGGCCACACCAAGCACACAGATACAGGCGGACATGCCCGACTTGAACACTGGCGTATTAAGTACGTCGCCAGCGGAGATCTTGGTGATCATCACGATAAGGGTTGCAGCAGTGAGCATCACCGTCATGATGGCTTCATTGCGGGGCAGAGTCGGCTCTTCGATGAGTCCCACCTGAGAAGATGTCAGGGTGGCCCACAGCATAACGATGACGATGGCAACGAGGAAGATGATGACGGAGGTCTTAGCGCCCTGTACCGGGCTGTAATTGTGGGAGCCCTGCGGCATCTTTACCAGGCCTTGGGCCTTGCGCTCCTGGTATACGGGATCATCTTCTAGCTCCGCGCCGGAGCGGTTGGCAATCCACGCGGCAGGGAAAATGGAGAGAAATGTCGCCGGAATGAGCACAGCGAGGATCTGCAAGTAGCCCACGTTCATCGGCTCCAAGAGGGAGGCTAGCAACACCACGGCGGCGGAAATGGGCGAGGCACAGATGGCCATTTGTGAGGCCACCACAGAGATAGACAGCGGACGGGATGGGCGAACCTTGCCTTCCTTGGCCACCTCAACGATGACGGGAAGCGTAGAAAATGCCGTGTGGCCGGTACCCGCCAGAACGGTCATAAGCCAGGTCACGACAGGGGCATAGAACGTGATCTTCTTAGGATTCTTGCGAAGGAATTTCTCGGCGAGGTAGACCAGATAGTCCATGCCGCCGGCGCGTTGCATAGCAGCAATGGCCGCGATAACAGTCATGATGATGCCGATGACATCGAAAGGAATGTCTTCGCGTGTAACGGGAACGCCGCTCAGGCCGAGAAGCAGGACACCCAAGCCGCCGGCCATGCCAATGCCGATCGAACCAATTCGGGCACCGAGATAAATCGCCGCGAGGACGATAATGATGTGCACAACAACCATTATGTAACTCCAATATGTGCAGGTGATCTGCAGTATGGGGTGAATCGCGCGACGGTCCGCACACGACCTGGGCGCGAGAACTGACAGTCTCTATTCTGCCCTACTTATGTGGCATTAGCGAGATTCCAGGCCCGATTGTGTCCGTTTACACACCCCCTTCGCTCGAAGGAGGGCCGAGGGGCTTGAGAGATGGACAGCCACTAAAAGAAAACGACGCGCCCGCGCTGCCTCGTTGAAGGTAGCGCGGGCGCGTGGCGTGCAGCATCAGCGTTTCTATACGCTAGTGCTGTGGCACAGCTTTATTCGTCGATGTAGAGCTGACCGCGGAATTCTGGGTGCATGAGGTTCTCTACAGACAGAACCTTGTTGAGAGTCTCTTCGTCGAGCAGGCCCTTCTCCAGAACTAGGTCCTTGACTCCCTTGCCGGTCTTGAGGGACTCCTTAGCAATCATGTCACCGTTGTGGTGGCCGATGAACGGGTTCAGGTAAGTGACGATACCAATGGAGTTCTCCACGTAAGCGCGGCACACATCAGCGTTTGCGGTGATGCCCGTGACGCACTTCTCGCGCAGGGTATCGACGGCGTTGCCCATAATGCGGATGGACTGGAACAGTGCCTCACCGATGACCGGCTCCATGACGTTGAGCTGCAGCTGGCCAGCCTCAGCCGCCATGGTGACCACGTGGTCATTACCGAAGATCTTGAAGCAGACCTGGTTAACAACCTCCGGGATAACCGGGTTGACCTTACCCGGCATGATGGAGG